>DATHNU010001238.1:0-2171 GCA_035485695.1 Reyranella sp.
TGGCTGTGCGAGATCGGCAGGATGCCGGCGCGGCTGATCAGCCCGACCGTGGGCTTCACGGTGACCAGGCCGTTCTGCGTCGCCGGGCTCAGCAGCGAGCCCGAGGTCTCGGTGCCGATCGCCGCCGCGCAGAGGCCCGCCGCGACGGCGACGGCGGAGCCCGCGCTCGACCCGCCCGGCTGCACGACCGGGATGCCGCGATCGTCGAGCAGGGAGGGCGAATACGGGTTCTTCACCTGGCCGCCCAGCGAGCTGTAGCCCGAGGGCATCTCGATGGCGATGATGTTGGCGAACTCGGTGAGGTTGGCCTTGCCTAGGATCACCGCCCCCGCCGCGCGCAACCGCTTGACGACGGTGGCGTCGTCCTTCGCGCGCGCCCCCTCGAGGGCCAGCGAACCCGCGGTGGTGTGCTGCTTGTCGCCGGTGGCGATGTTGTCCTTGACCAGGATCGGCACGCCGGCCAGCGGTTGGCGCGCCGATGGTTTTGCGCCGTCGAGCTTGGCGGCAATCGACAGCGCGTCGGGATTGAGCTCACGCACGGCATTGAGGCCCGGCCCGGCGCGGTCATAGGCTTCGATGCGTGCCAGATAGGCGCGGGCGAGGCTGCTGGCGGTGATCTTTCCGGCGCTGAGGGCCTGCTGCACGTCGGCGAGCGAGGCGTTCTCGACGGCCAGAGTCCCTTGCGCCTCGGCGCGCCCTGACGCCATGGCGCCGATCACAACCGGTAGAATGGCGAGGTCGCGCCGGGTCAATCCGTCGCGGTGGGCGCGGGTCGTTCGCTTTCTCTGGGCTGGTTTGGCCATGGCTGCCTCTGCTGTGTGTCTCAGACTTTGCGTGATTTGAATGTGACGCGCACTCACAATTCCCTGTAACCCGCGCGCAATGTGAAGGCGACGTTGCGATCCGTCGCCGGCCACGAAGCTGGCCCGCCTTTCAGGAATTGATAGTATCCAGGCCGAACACGATCGGAGAGACCATGGCAGATGGAAGCAAGTGCCCGGTGACGGGCGGAACCCGCGCGCACACGAACCGCGACTGGTGGCCGAACCAGCTCAGCCTGCAAGTTCTCCACCAGCACTCCAGCCTGTCCGATCCGATGGGAGAGGCGTTCGACTATGCCAAGGAGTTCAAGAATCTCGACCTCGATGCAGTGATCAAGGACCTTCATGCCTTGATGACGGACTCGCAGGAATGGTGGCCGGCCGACTTCGGCCACTATGGCGGGCTGTTCATCCGGATGGCGTGGCACCTCGCGGGCACGTACCGCATCGGCGACGGCCGCGGCGGCGCAGGGGCCGGCCAGCAGCGTTTCGCGCCGGTCAACAGCTGGCCCGACAACGTCAACCTCGACAAGGCGCGCCGGCTCTTGTGGCCGATCAAGCAGAAATACGGCCGCAAGATCTCGTGGGCCGACCTCATGATTCTCACGGGCAACGTCGCGCTGGAGTCGATGGGCTTCAAGACGTTCGGCTACGGCGGCGGACGCGCGGAGGTCTGGGAGGGCGACGAGGACATCTATTGGGGCCCCGAAGGCAAGTGGCTGGCCGACGAGCGCTACAGCGGCGACCGCGATCTTGCGAATCCTCTCGGCGCCGTACAGATGGGCCTGATCTACGTCAATCCGGAAGGGCCGAACGGCAAGCCGGATCCCCTCGCGGCGGCCCGGGATATCCGCGAGACCTTCGCCCGCATGGCGATGGACGACGAGGAGACGGTCGCGCTGATCGCCGGCGGTCACACCTTCGGCAAGACCCACGGCGCCGGCGATGCGGCGCTGGTCGGCCCGGAGCCGGAAGCCGCGCCCATCGAGCAGCAGGGTCTGGGCTGGAAGAGCAGCTTCCGCTCGGGCAGAGGCGGCGACCAGATCGGCAGTGGCCTCGAAGTCACCTGGACCACGACGCCGACCCAATGGGGCAACGGATTCTTCACCAGCCTGTTCGGCTATGAATGGGAACTGACCAAGAGCCCGGCGGGCGCCCATCAATGGACCGCGAAGAATGGTGCCGGCGCCGGCACGGTGCCGGATGCGTACGACAAGTCGAAGCGTCACGCGCCGACCATGCTGACCACCGACCTCTCGCTGCGGCTCGATCCGGCCTACGAGAAAATCTCGCGCCGCTTCTTCGAGCATCCCGACCAGTTTGCCGATGCCTTCGCCCGGGCGTGGTTCA
>DATHNU010001239.1:0-2094 GCA_035485695.1 Reyranella sp.
CCACATGAGGATCAGCTGCGAGTTCACGTAGTCGGTGGGCTCCCGGCCGGCCGACTTGTAGTCGGCCTTGGCGCCGTAGGTCATGCGCACGGCGAAGATCTCGGCCTCGGCCGACATGTTCGACCACAGCTCGGTGCAGCCACCGAACTTGTAGAAGAAGCGCTTGGGGACGCCGAAGCCGTGCAGCATCGAGGTATTGCCCGAGCGCGAGCAGTCGAGGATGGCGGCATTGCCATGCGTCCGGCGGATGCGCAGCAGCTCGGCCGCGACATGGTCCAGCGCGTCGTCCCACGAGATGCGCTCGAATTTCCCCGAATTGCGCGGCCCGACGCGGCGCATCGGATATTTCAGCCGGTCGGGATGGTAGACGCGCTCGATCTGCCCGACGCCGCGGGCGCAGGCGTGCAGCGGCGGCAGCTCGGGCTGCCAGCGCGCCGGGTCGGTCGAGATCTTGACGATGCGGTCGTCGACCACATGGGCGTTGACCACGCAGCGGCCACCGCAATTGTGGCCGCAGGTGCTGGTGACGACGGTCTCGCCGGCGCGGCCCATGCGCCGCGGCTGCTGGTAGATGGTCTGATCCGGCATCGTCCTCACCTTGCGTGCGCGGCAAGGGTAGCGCATTCCGGGCCGCGGGAGCTAGCGCGCCTGTGGCGCGGGTGGAATGCGTTCGGGCAGGATGCCCGAGGGTTTTAGCCGCAGCACCAGGATGAGGGCGACGGCGATCAAAAGTTCCTTGAGCGCGGCGCGCTGCACGGCGGTGACATCGGGGATCCATTCGACGAAGAAGCGCGAAGATTCGAGCAAGGTCATCACCAGGTAGGCGCCGAGCAGCGCGCCCGCCGGCCTTCCCGTGCCGCCCGAAGCCACTGCCAGGAAGATGTAGACCGTGATCAGCGGCAGGAAGAGGTCGGGCGCGATATACGACGTGAAATGGCCGTAGAGCGCGCCGGCGAGGCCCGCGATGGCAGCCGACAACACGAAAGCCTCCGTCTTGAAGCGCAGCACGGGCTTGCCGGCGACCTGCGCCACCTGGGCGTCCTCGCGGATGGCGCGCAACGCGCGGCCGTAGGGCGAGCGGTCGATGCGGCGCACCACGAAGAACACGATCGCCAGGGCTGCGATCACGATCCCGAAATAGACGGCGTTGAAGGCCGGGCCCAGCGCCGCCTTCCACGGGCCCGGGATGCCCGAGATGCCGTCGCTGCCGCGCGTCAGCCAGATCTCGTTGGCGGCGACGAGGCGCACGACTTCGGCAAAGCCCAGCGTCACGATCGCGAGATAGTCCTCGCGCAGCCGCGTGGTCGAGAGCGTGACGACGAGTCCCGCCAAGCCGCCCGCCAGCAGCGCCGCCATCCAGCCCACGGCGATCGGCGCGTGCCCCGCGGTCGTCAGCAGGGCCGAGGCATAGGCGCCGACGGCGAAGAAGCCGGCGAGGCCCAGATTGACCATCCCGACGCCACCCCAGATCAGGTTGAGGCTGAGCGCCAGCAGCCCGTAGATGCCGCCGACCGTGGCGATGAAGAGGAGGTAGCTCAGCATCTTTCTTCCGGAGCGCGGGCGTCCCGCCCGCTCATGATCATGAGCGGGCGGGACGCCCGCGCTCCAAGTGACGACTCCATCAAAACGCCCTCTCGCCCAACAGCCCACGCGGCCGGAGCGACAGCACCAAGAGGATCGCGACGAAACCCACCGCCGCCCGATATTGCGAGCCCACGACCAGCACCGACAGTTCCTCGGCGATGCCGATCAGGAAGGCGCCCAGCACGGCGCCCGGCGCGCTGCCCAGCCCGCCCAGTACGGCGGCGGCGAAGATCGACAGCAGGATGCGCGTGCCGGTCAGCGGATCGATCGAGCTGTCGAGCCCCAGCAGCATGCCGCCCACGCCGACCAGACCCATGCCGACGAAGCTCGCCATCATCGCGATCCGCTCGGGCCGGATGCCCTTGAGGGACGCCAGCTCGGGATTGTCGGCGGAGGCGCGCATGGCCTTGCCGATGCGGGTGAAAGCCAGCGCCGCGAACACCGCCAGCATGAGCGCGAGCGCCAGCGCCATGGTCTCGAGCTGCTGCGGGCTGACGCGGATCTCGCCCA
>DATHNU010001240.1:0-5858 GCA_035485695.1 Reyranella sp.
CTTCGCGCACGGCGAAGTCTTCATGATCGGCGCCTTCATCTCGCTCATCGGTTTCATGATTTGTGCCATGCTGGGCATCGGCTCGGGCGCGGTCGCGATCGTTCTGGTGCTGCTGCTCGCCATGGCCTTCACCGCCAGCTATGGCTGGGCGATCGAGCGCACCGCCTACCGGCCGCTGCGCGGGTCATTCAAGCTGGCGCCGCTGATCTCGGCGATCGGCGTGTCCATCATGCTGCAGAACTACGTTCAACTGGCCCAGGGCGCACGGCCCAAGCCGGCCGGCCAGATCGTCGAAGGCGGTTTCAACCTGTTCAGCGCCGACGGCTTCGACGTGCGCGTGACCTGGCTGCAGATCATCATCGTCATCGTGACCGTGTCGCTGATGGCGGGCTTCTCCTGGCTGATCGCCGCGACGCCGCTCGGCCGCCAGCAACGCGCCTGTGAGCAGGACATGAAGATGGCCTCGCTGCTTGGCGTCGATGTCAACCGCACCATCTCGCTCACCTTCGTCATGGGCGCCGCATTGGCCGCCGTCGCCGGCATGATGTTCCTGATGTACTACGGCATCGTCGATTTCTTCATCGGCTTCCTGGCCGGCATCAAGGCCTTCACCGCAGCGGTGCTAGGCGGCATCGGCTCGTTGGCGGGCGCCATGCTGGGCGGCTTGCTGATCGGCCTGATCGAGGTCTTCTGGGCCGGCTATTTTTCGAGCGAGTACAAGGACGTCGCGGTATTCGGCATCCTCGTCCTGGTGCTGATCTTCCGGCCGACCGGACTGCTCGGCAAGCCGGAGATCGAGAAAGTCTGAGGCGATGGGCCCGCGTCTGCAACATCATCTGAAAGACGCGGGCCTGACCGCGCTGGTGGCGGCCGGCCTCGGCATCTTCATCGTCGGCTTTCGCACCTATGATATCGGCAAGGGCCTGACCTTCGATTACCAGTTCGTCGATCTTGGCATTGCCATCATCACAATCTTCTTTGGCCGGCTCGGCCTGTCGCTGGCGGCTGACGGCCTCGCCTGGCCGGCCCTCGCCCTCGGCGCGGTACTGGGTGCGATCGGCGCATCGCCGCTCAAGCTGCCGTCGACTTTCCTGCACTGGTTCGTGACGTTGGCTGGCCTCCTGATCGTGCTGCGCACGATCTGGCCATGGGCCAACCATGGGCTCGCCGTGGCACGCCACTCGCCGCGCGGCGTGCCTGTCGGGCAAGCCATCGCCAAATGGTTCGGCGCTGCCCTGCTGGTGGCCGCCGTCATCTTTCCGATGACCCCGCTTGGGGACCAGAAGACGATGGACCTTGCCGTCCTGATCCTGACCTACGTCATGCTGGGCTGGGGGTTGAACATCGTGGTCGGCCTCGCCGGCCTGCTCGATCTCGGCTACGTGGCGTTCTACGCCGTCGGCGCCTATTCCTATGCCCTGCTCAGCACCCAATACGGGTTGGGCTTCTGGTCTGTCCTGCCGCTCGCCGGCATGATGGCGGCGAGCTTCGGGCTGCTGCTGGGTTTTCCCGTGCTGCGCCTGCGCGGCGACTATCTCGCCATAGTCACCATGGGTTTTGGCGAGATCATCCGGCTCGTCCTGCTGAACTGGGTGGACCTCAGCAACGGGCCGGCCGGCATCGGCAGCATCCCCGGCCCAACCCTGTTCGGGGCGGTGTTCGCGGAGACCGCGCCGGCCGGCAAGCAGACCTTCGCCGAGATGATGGGCATCCCGTTCTCGGGCAACCAGCGCCTCATCTTTCTCTACTACATCATCCTGGCGCTTGCCCTGGTGACCAACTTCTTCACCCAGCGCGTCCGCCGCCTGCCGGTCGGCCGCGCCTGGGAGGCGCTGCGCGAGGACGAGACGGCGTGCAAGGCGCTCGGCATCAATCCCACCAACACCAAGCTCACCGCCTTCGCGGTCGGCGCGATGTTCGCGGGCTTTGCCGGCTCTTTCTTCGCCGCCAAGCAGCGCTTCATCAGCCCGGAAAGTTTCACCTTCATCGAATCGGCGATCATCCTCGCCATCGTCGTGCTGGGCGGGATGGGCAGCCAGATCGGCGTCGTGCTGGCCGCCGTGCTGCTGATCGGCCTGCCGGAATGGTTCCGCGATCTTGGCGCCTACCGCATGGTGGCCTTCGGCCTCGCCATGGTGCTGATCATGGTGTTCCGGCCGCGTGGGCTGATCGCCCATCGCGAGCCGTCGGTGCGGCTGCATCCCGTTCGCCACCCCGTTCATCGACGAGGCGTGGCATGAACGGAGCGCCGCTGATCGAGGTCGAGCACCTAACGATGCGGTTCGGCGGCCTCGTCGCGGTCGACGACGTCAGCTTCAGCGCCCGCCCGCGTGAGATCACCGCGATCATCGGCCCCAACGGCGCGGGCAAGACGACGGTCTTCAATTGCATCACCGGCTTCTATAAGCCGACGGTGGGACGGCTGACGCTGCGGGCCGATCGCGAGTACCTGCTGGAGCGCATGATCGGCCACGAGATCGGCCAAAAGGCCAAGGTGGCGCGGACCTTCCAGAACATTCGCCTGTTTCCGGGCATGACGGTCCTGGAGAACCTGATGGTCGCCCAGCACAACAAGCTGATGCGCGCCTCGGGCATGAGCGTGTTCGGCCTGTTCGGCCTGAAGCGCTACGGCGACGCCGAGGCAGCAGCGATCGAAGTCGCGCGACGCTGGCTGGAGCGCATCAATCTCGTGGTCGACGCCGACCGGCCGGCCGGCGAGTTGCCTTACGGCGCCCAGCGGCGGCTGGAGATCGCACGCGCCATGTGCACCGGGCCGCGCCTGCTCTGCCTCGACGAGCCGGCGGCCGGCCTCAACCCGCGCGAGTCGGCGGAACTCAATGACCTGTTGATCTCGATTCGCGACGGCGACGGCATCGGCGTGCTGCTGATCGAGCACGACATGAGCGTGGTGATGAAGATCTCCAATCATGTCGTCGTGCTCGATTACGGCCGCAAGATCGCCGAAGGAGCACCGGCCGAGATGCAAAGGGATCCGGCGGTCATTCGCGCCTATCTCGGCACCGACGAGGGCGGTCCCGATGCCTGAGGGCGCAATGCTTCAAGTCAGGGCCGTGGCGACATTCTATGGCGCCATCCAGGCGCTGCACGGGGTCGACCTCGATGTCGCCGAGGGCGAGATCGTGACCCTGATCGGCGCCAACGGCGCCGGTAAGTCGACCCTCCTGATGACGATCTGCGGCAGCCCGCGCGCTCGGGCGGGCACGATCAGGCTGGAAGGCCAGGACATCACCCATCTGCCGACCCACGAGATCGTGCTGCGCGGCGTGGCCCAGGTGCCGGAAGGCCGGCGCATCTTCCCGCGCATGAGCGTCTTCGAGAACCTGCAGATGGGCGCCATCGTCGCCGATCCGGCCCATTTCCGGAAAGACCTCGACCGGGTGTTCGAGATGTTCCCCCGACTGGCCGAGCGGCGCGAGCAGCGCGGCGGCACCTTATCGGGCGGCGAGCAGCAGATGCTGGCGATCGGCCGCGCCCTGATGAGCCGGCCGCGGCTGCTGCTGCTCGACGAGCCGTCGCTTGGGCTGGCGCCATTGATCGTGCGGCAGATCTTCGAGGCGATCGGCCGGATCGCGCGCGACGAGAAGGTGACGATCTTCCTGGTCGAGCAGAACGCCTTTCATGCCCTCCGGCTGGCCGACCGCGGTTACGTGCTGGTCAACGGCCGCGTGCGGCTGAGCGGGACGGGGCGGGAGCTGCTGGCGAACCCCGAGATACGCGCCGCCTACCTCGAAGGCGGCCACGAATGAGCGATTTCGATATGCTCGTGTCGGACTGGCTGGGCGACACGCTGGGCGTGGTGCTGCTGTTCAATTTCGTGCTGTTCGGCCCGGCAGCGTTTGCCGCCGGCCAGGGCGTGGCGATCACCTGGCGGTCGTTACGGCAGCTCGTGCTCTATTCGGCATTGCTCTCGCTGGGGCTCCGGTTCTTCGATTACGCCCTGGCCGGCGGCGAACTGTGGTCGATCGGCGGCTTTTTCCTGGGCTGGGTTGTGCAATTCGCCATCGCCGCCTTTGCCTACCGGCTGACGCGCGCGCGTCAGATGGTCCGGCAATATCCCTGGCTCTACGAGCGCAAAGGCTTGCTGGGCTGGGAGGAGCGGCATTAAGCTCGACACACATCTCCACGGTCGTGGAGGGAAACCATGGGAGACCCTGTATGAATAGGCTTTTGGGCATGCTTGCCGTGGCTGCCATCGCCGCTGCCACACCGGCTTATGCGCAGATCAAGATCGCGACGGTCGGGCCGATGACCGGCCAGTATGCCGCCTTCGGCGAGCAGATGAAGCGCGGTGCTGAGATGGCGGTCAAGGACATCAACGCCGCCGGCGGCGTGAACGGACAGCAGCTGGTGCTGCAGGTCGGCGACGATGCCTGCGATCCCAAGCAGGCGACCGCCGTCGCCAACCAGCTGGTCTCGGACAAGGTCGTCTTCGTGGCCGGCCACTACTGCTCCGGCAGCTCGATCCCGGCGTCGGATATCTACAAGGAAGCCAAGATCCTGCAGATCACCCCGGCGTCGACCAACATCAAACTGACGGATGACGCGGCCGCCAAGGGCAACACCACGGTGTTCCGCACCTGCGGCCGTGACGACGTGCAGGGCGCGACGGTCGGCGCCTACATCATCAAGAACAACAAGAACGCCAAGATCGCGGTGCTCCATGACAAGTCGCCCACGGCAAGGGCGTCGCCGACGAGACCGTCAAGGCGTTGGCGAAGGGCGGCATCAAGCCGGCCATGTACGAGGCCTACAACGATACCGACAAGGACTTCACGGCCCTGATCAACAAGATGAAGCAGGGCAAGATCGACATGATCGTGCTCGGCGGTTACCACACCGCGGCCGCCATGCTGGTCAAGCAGTCGCGCGAGCAGGGCTTCGGCGCCCAGCTGGTCGGCTTCGACGCGCTCGAGGATCCGGAGTTCGGCAAGCTGGGCGGTGCGGCCACCAACGGCGTGCTGATGTCCTTCCCGCCCAAGGCGGAGGATTTTCCGTTCAACGCAGCGCTGGTGAAGAAGTTCAAGGATTCGGGCTACGATCCGACCGGCTACACGCTGTTCACCTATGCCGCCGTCAAGGTGTGGGCCGACGCCGCCAACAAGGCCAAGTCGACCGACGCCGCTGCCATCGCCAAGGTCTTGCGTTCCGGCACCTTCCAGTCTGCCGTCGGACCGCTCACCTACGACGCGAAGGGCGACATCAAGGATCCGGTCTACGACATCTACATTTGGAAGGACGGCAAGTCGACGCCGTCCGGCAAGAAGTAAGCGACGCCAAGGTCGCAGAGAAGGCCCGGCGCATGCCGGGCCTTTTTCTTTGCCTTCATACCGGCTTGAAGCGCAGGCGACGGACCTCGCTCGGCGTGCGCTTGTAGACCTCGGCGAACACGGCATTGAAGCGGCGCAGGCTGGCAAAGCCCGCGCGCGCCGCGACGTCGGACATCGCGAGCCTGGTCTGGTCGAGCAGCCGCTTGGCGCGCTGCACGCGGAGCGTACGCGCCACCTGCAGCGGCGTCGCGCCGATGTGGCGCTGGAAGAGCCGGTCGAGATGGCGCGAACCCACGCCGAGGCGGGCCGCCAGGTCCTTTACGCCCGCGCGGTCGAGCGCGCCGTCCCGGATCAGACGCAACGCGCGATGCACCGTCGTGCGTGACCCCTGCCAGGCGGGCGAGAACGGCGCGGTCTCGGGCCGGCAGCGCAGGCAGGGACGGTAGCCCGCCGCCTCGGCCGCCGCCGCCGTGGCATAGAACTCGACGTTCCTGCCCTGCGCCGGCCGCACCGGGCAAACCGGGCGGCAGTAGATGCGCGTGGTGCGAACGCCCGAGAAGAAGCGACCGT
>DATHNU010001241.1:0-3378 GCA_035485695.1 Reyranella sp.
ATTCGTTCACCACCGACCGTTCCGGATCGGTGCCCATCCGCGCTGTCCCTAAGAGGTGGCCCGGATAGTTGAGCACGGTGCGCGAGGCATGCAGCCGGGTGGCGCCCGCTGCGGTCAGGATCTCCTCGGCGCGCGTGATGCCGTGCTCCATCATGCACCGCGTATTCTCGCCGATCGTATAGTCGATCCTGGGCGCCGGGATGCCGTTGCTGTCCTTGAGCACGGGGTCGAGGGTGACGCGGTTGTGCTCCTCGGGCAGGTCCTCGCAGGCGACGCCGATCCCCAACCGGTGCTCGAACAGCTCGCGGAAGACGCGATGGTGCTCGCGCCCCCACGGCAGGCGGCCGGTGGCGACGCTGGTGATCGCCTCGTTCGCCGGGCCGGTGCCGCGACCGAACTGCAGCGTGTAGCCGCGCACGAAGTCGCGCGCGGGATCGGTCTCGTAGAACTGCTTGCTCCACATGCAGGTGATGGGCGCGCGCCCCCCGTCCAGTACCTCGTCGACATAGCCGGACACGATCGGCCAGGGATGCAACATCAGGTTCCGGCCGACCAGGCCCGAGGAATTGGCGAGTCCATTGCGAAACCGTGCCGAGGCCGAGTTAAGCAACAGGCGCGGCGTGCCGACGCCGTTGCAGGCCACGATCACGACCTCGGCCGGCTGGAAATGCTCCTTGCCTTCGGCATCGTAGTAGACGGCGCCGGCCGCCATGCCGTGCGCGTCGGTGGTGATCTCGCGCACCCGGCAGCGCGTGCGCAGCTCGACGCCGGCGCGGATGGCGAGCGGCCAGTAGGTGATGTCGGTGCTGGCCTTGGCGCCCTGCGCGCAGCCCGGCGTGCAGTGGCCGAGGTTGATGCAGGGCGCGCGGCCGTCATAGGCGGTGGTGGCGACGGTGGTGTCGGAGGGCCACCAGTGCCAGCCCAGTCTATTCATCGCCTTGGCATAGCGCGCGCCGGTCTTGCCCAGCGGGACCGGCGGCATCGGCGGATGGCGCGGCGGCACGCCGGGATCGCCCTCCAGGCCGGACACGCCCATCATGCGGTCGTTCTCGTCGTAGAAGCGCTCCAGCGTCCAGTAGTCGACCGGCCAGTCGTCCGCCACGCCATCCAGCGACTTCACCCTGAAATCCGAGGGGTGCATGCGTGGCCAATGTGCCGTGTAGATGATCGTGCCGCCGCCGACGCCGTTGAAGTTGGCGATCTTCATCGGCGAGTTGTCGTCGTTCACCGGATAATCGGTGTCGCGCCCGCGTCGGTTCGGGCTGATGTCGAAATCGGTGTAGCGCCTGGCCTCCCAGTCGCGGCCATTGCTGGGAAGGTCGGTGGACTTGATCCAGTCGCCCTGTTCCAGGCAGAGGATGCGCATCCTGGTCTCGGCCAGGCTCCAGGCCACCGCCGCACCCGAGGCGCCGGACCCGATGATCAGGACATCGACCCGATCGTTGCCGGCCATCTCAGCGCTCCCCGCCGGTCGGGCTCCGGTCGTCGCGCCAGAAGGGCGCGCGCCTGCGCACGGCGTCGAGCAGCGACCAGTCTCCCTGCTCCAGCGCGTGGCCCTTCGGGAAGGGAGCGCGGGCCTCCAGCCCAAGGGCCAGCAGCACACGGTCATCGCGGTAATAGGCGCTCACGATCACGCGCCCGAGCGTCGCAGCTGCAAGGCCGCCGTTGGCGGTGTAGTCGTTGATCAGCACTTCCCTGGCGTCGCGGTCCAGTCCGGCGAAAGCGCCCACCGACTTTGCCGCGATCGCCGCCAGTGCCTGGCGGAGCAGGGGAAGGTCGCGGCCTGCGGACTTCACGATGTCGGCCAGGATGGCGGGATCGTCGGCGCCGGGCACGCCCAACGCGGCGCTCTCGGGGATCATCGTCCCGGCGATGTCGCCGAGGTGGCGGATTTCTGCGGCGGAGAGTCTGGTTTCGGCGTCGTTATCCATAACGGGTCGAACGCTAGCACGCGTCTGCCCTCATGACTTCCTCCCCCGTCATACGGGGGAGGACAGGGGAGGGGGCGAGCCTCACCCGAAGCGCCAGCGGGTTTCAGATCATGGAATCGGAGGGGCCTTCTGCGCAGCCTTCCCCTTCCTGTATGACGGGGGAGGAACTCAGAAAAGAAAAGCCCCCGCCTTGCGGCGAGGGCCCCAGGTAGCCCGCGATTGATTTTATGCGGGCAATTCCGAATTCTGAAAACTCAGTGCAGGCGGCGCGGCAGCTCGCCGATCGCCTCATTGACCATGGCCTCGCTGCGGCCCGCCCCAACCTGCTCGCGCAGGAGAGCGCGGGTGGCCGCCAGCGCCACGTCGACGGCGGTATCGCGCACCTGCTTGGTGGCGGCGGTTTCGGACTGGGCGATGCGGTCGAGCGCCTGCTGCTCGCGCAAGGCCACCGCGGTCTTCAGGCTGGCCTCGGCCCGCGCCTGCATGCGCTGGGCCTCTTCGCGGGCCTGCTGGAGGATGGCGCCGCTCTCGGCCGCCGCCTGCGTCAGCGTGCGCTCGGCCTCCTGCTTGGCCTTGAGCGCTTCGTCGCGCAGGCGCTGGGCGTCGTCGAGTGCCTTGACGATGGCCGCCGTGCGCTTGTCGAGCATGTCGGAGACCCGTTTCCACATCGCCTTGCCGGCCAGCGCGAAGAACAGCAGAAATGCGACGCCGACCCAGAAGGCCGGATCGGAGAAGATGCCGCCACCGTGTTCACCGGCGGCGTCCGCCGCCCAAGCCGTGCCGATCATCGGCCGTCTCCCTTGATCGCCGCCGCGATCTTGCCGGCGAGCGCGCCCTGGTCGGCCGGCTGGCCGGCGAGCTTGGCATAGACGTCGCGGCCGATGTCGCTGGCCATGTGCTCGAGCCCGGCCATGACGTCGTCGCGCTGCCGGGCGATGCGCTGCTCGGCCTCGTTGATCTGCTTGGCCAGGCGATCGTGCAGTTCGTTGAAGTGCGCCGCGGCTGCCGCGCTGTCGGCCTCGCCCCGTTCGCGCGTCACCCGACGGGCATCCTCGCGGGCGTCGGCCAGGCGTTTCTCGTAGGCCGCGACCAGGGCGCGGGTGTCCTCGTTGGCCTTCTCGGCCGCGTCGAGATCGCCCTGGATCTTGGCCTGGCGCTTGGCCAGCGTGTCGGCGATCGCCGGCACCGCCAGTCGCGACATGACGAAGTAGAGGATCACGAATGCGATCGCCAGCCAGACCAGCTGCGGCGCGAAGTCGTGGACGTCGAGCTGCGGCATGCCGCCGGCCGCGGCAGCGCTGCCCACCATAGCGAGGGTGGCAAGGCCGCCTGCCAGCGCGCCGTAGAGCGATTTCCGCATGATCGTTGGCTCCAAGCCCCGGTACTCGACCAGGAGTCCTAGAACACGAACAGGATCATGAAGGCGATGACCAGCGCGAACAGCGCG
>DATHNU010001242.1:0-6310 GCA_035485695.1 Reyranella sp.
ATCGCCTATGCCTTCCGCGAGCAGAGGGCACTGTTCTGCGGCGACACCCTGTTCGCGCTGGGCTGCGGCAAGATGCTCGAGGGCACGCCGCAGCAATTCTGGACCTCGCTCGCCCGCCTGCGCGCCCTACCCGACGGCATGCGGGTCTACTGCGCGCACGAATACACCCAGTCCAACGCGCGCTTTGCCGTCACCATCGAGACCGACAACAAGACCCTCATGGACCGCTCGGCCGCCGTCGATGCGGCGCGCGCGCGGCGAGGCCACGGTGCCGTCGCTGCTCGGCGAGGAGAAGGCCACCAACCCCTTCCTGCGCGCCGACGTTCCGGCCGTGCAGCGTGCGGTCGGCATGACGGGCGGCGATCCGGTCAAGGTGTTCGCCGAGGTGCGGCGTCGGAAGGATGTGTTTCGGTAGCCTAACGCCGAACCAGACAGAAATAGGCGCTGAGCCCCAGTGCCGCAACCAGCGCCGCGTAGAGCGGCGTCTGCGGCACGTGGAGGAACAGCCACGGCGCGCTGAGCGGGCCGACGGCCGCGCCGAAATCTCGCCAGGTCGAGTAGCTCGCCTGCGAGGACAGCACGCTCGCCTTGCTGCGCTCGATCACCAGTACCGGAATCAGGGTGTTGAACATGCCTCGGGTCATGACGACCATCAGCGCTCCCAGCAACTCGTGATCGAGCGCGATCAGGGCGAAGCCCGTGACCAGCAAGACCGCGTTGACGATCGAGAGGCGGCCGGCGCCGAAGCGGTCGCCGATCCAGCCACCGATCGGCCCGGTGGTGATCTCGACCAGCCAGCGCAACGCCAGCAGCAGGGCCGTGGCCATCACCGGCGCCACCGCCGTGATCGAATCCTTCATCAGGAAAGCCAGCGTCAGCAGGAACACGCCGTCGCTGGCGAAGCCCAGCATGAAGCCCCACGTCTCGAGGCGATGCGGGACGGGCAGGCGGAAACCTTTGTTGCCAGCGACCTCGCGCGGCAGGCGCGGCAGCAGCAGCGCGGCGCCCAGGGAGACCAGGGTCAGCCCGCCATAGATCAGGAACACCGTCCGCGGGCCCGCGTGCAGGACGATCCACGCGCCACCGATCAGCGACATGGCCTGCACGATCCCGAGGGCGGCCCGGCTGGCGCCCACCCGCTTACCGGCATTGGCGCGGTCGCTCACGGCATAGGCCAGAGTGGAGAGATTGAGCGAGGCGAAGGAAACGCCCCACAGCATGCGGGCGGCGACCTGCACGGCTTCGTTCTCGGCGAGGCCATAGAGCGTGGTCGAGATGGCCGAGCCTGCGGCCGCCACCACCATCAGCGTATGCGGCCCGACCCTCTCGCCGATCGCCGCGACGCCGGAGTTGGCGAGAAGCCGGATCCAGCGGTTAAGCGACAGCAGCACGCCCACCATGGCGAGGCTGACACCGAAGTCCTGGTGGTAGAGCGGCAGCACGGCATAGAGCAGCGTGTCGCCGATGCTGGCGACGGCGATCACCAGTCCCGGCAGCGCCATGCCGACCGGAGCGTCGCTGCCGCGGGAGGCGGCCGTGCTCACTGGGCGCGCAGCACCAGGGCCTCGCGCAGGGCTGCGGCGCAAAGCGTCGTGCCGCGCCGCGCGCCGTGCAGCAGCATCGGTGAGCTCAGGAAGCCGTGCAGCATGCCGCCGAACTCGACAAGGTCGGCCAGGGTACCTTCCTGCTGCAGGCGGAAGGCATAGGCGCGGCCTTCGTCGCGCAGCGGGTCGTAGCCGGCCGTGACCACCAGAGCGGGCGGCAGCCCGGCGAGAGAAGCGGCGCGCAATGGCGAGACGCGCCAGTCGCCGCGCGCACCCCTGTCCGGCGTGTAGTGGTCGAAGAACCATTCCATGGTGGCGGCGTTCAGCCCGTAGCCGTCCTCGTAGCGGCGGTAGGACTCGGCGCGCGCCACGGCATCGGTTACCGGATAGGCGAGAAGCTGCAGATGAAGCTTGGGTCCGCCATTGTCGCGCGCCCAGATCGCGACCGCCGCCGCCAGGTTGCCGCCGGCGCTGTCGCCGCCGATGGCGAGCCGGGCCGGATCAATGCCGACGGATGCACCGTTGGCCGCCACCCATTTCAATCCTGCGACCACGTCGTCGAAGGCGCCGGGGAAGCGCGCCTCCGGCGCCAGGCGATAGTCGATCGCAAAAACGGCGATGCCGGCTTCCAGCGCGAGCTGGGCGCAGAGGACGTCGTGACTGTCGAGATTGCCGAACACCCAGCCGCCGCCGTGGGCGTACACGAGGGCCGGAAGCCCGGCATCGGCCGCGGCCGATGCCGGGCGATAGATCCGCACCGAGAGCTCGCCAGCCGGGCCGGGAATGGCGCGGTCGACCACCTTCACGCCGGCCGGCAGCGGGCCCTGGGCGCCGGGGCGCAGCGACAGGTAGAGCTCGCGCGCGGCCTTGGGGCTCAGCGTATTCCAGGCCGGGCGGTCGGCGGCCGCCATCAGGTCGATCAAGCGCTGCGATTCGGGATCGAGTGCCATTCCTCCAACTCCATTCAACGCCGTTCACCGACAGACGCCGCACTCTAGCAGCCCGTGCCCCTGTTTCGTCACGAGACGAATGCTAAGGTGCGCCATGACATTCGAACCGGACCACGTCGCGTCGTCCGCAGGCGCACCTTCCTGGTGGCGTCGGGCTTGGGAGCGCGTGCGATCGGCTCGTCCAGGGCCAGCGAAGACTGCCGCCACGCCGTCGACCGGGCGGCGCCGACTGTGGCGCTGGGGCGCGTGGGCCATCGTGCTGCTCGTGCTGCTCTACTATCCGGTGGGCGCGCTGATCGTCGAGAATATCGACGACGACCCACAGTTCGCAGCGCGCAACGTAACGCCAGGCGAAAGCCGGGCGGTCGCCACGGCCGCCGACCTGGTCACCCGTGAGGTCGACGTCCACACCTGGACGCCGATGATGCCGTTCTTCACGCCGGCCGGCATCCTCGACAACATGCCCAACTTCCAGCGCGGCATCATGGCGGCGTTGGGCCGCTTCAGCACCGAGTTGATGGATCAGGTCGGGCGTACGCGCGGATCGAGCCAGACCGACCGCGATCTCGAACAGGCGCGCGGCTTCCTGAACGAGCAACCCAACATCTGGCTGTGGCAGCCCAGCGTGTCGATCTGGCCGTCGGCCACCTCGGCGCAGAAATATCGCGCCGGCCGCGACAAGCTGGTCGCCTACAACAAGCGGCTGGCCGCCGGCCAGGCGGTATTCGAACGCCGCGCCGATAACCTGCAGGCTCTCCTCGATCGCATCGCCAACGACCACGGTTCGGACTCGGCGGTCATCGACCAGCACATCATCGAGCAGGCGGGCAACCTGTTCGACACCAGGGTCGACGACATCTTCTATTTCAACAAGGGCCGGCTCTACGCCAACTTCCTGCTGATGCGCGAGCTCGGTGCGGACTTCGAGGGCGTCATCCGCGAAAAGGGCCTGACAAACGCCTGGAACGGTACGGTGGAGACCTTCCGCATCGCCGCCCAGCTCGATCCCTGGATCGTCTGGAACGGCTACCCCGACGGGTTCCTGATCCCCAATCATCTCGCCGCGCAGGGCTTCTACCTGCTGCGGGCGCGCACCCAGCTGCGCGAGCTTTCTGCCATCTTGCTGAAATAGGCCGACGCGGTGGAGATCTACCTACCCATCGCCGAGCTGTCGATGAACGTGTTCGTGCTGCTGGGGCTGGGCGCCGCCGCCGGCCTTCTGGCCGGCATGTTCGGCGTCGGCGGCGGCTTCCTCGCCACGCCGCTGCTGATTTTCGTCGGCATACCGCCCGCGGTGGCGGTCGCCAGCCAGGCCAACCAGGTGATCGCCAACTCGGTGTCGTCGCTGCAGGTCCAGTGGCGGCGCGGCAACGTCGATTTTCGCATGGGCCTCATTCTGCTGCTGGGCGGCCTGTTCGGCTCGACGGCGGGGGTCTGGCTGTTCACCTACCTCAAGCGGATCGGCCAGGTCGACTTCGTCATTGCCGTCGCCTATGTCGTGATGCTGTCGACGATCGGCGTCCTGATGCTGGTCGAAAGCCTGCGTACCTACGTCAGGCGGCGGCGCAATCCGCAAGCGCCGCGCGGCAAGCTGCATACCCATTACCTGGTGCACCGCCTGCCGCTGAAGCTGCGCTTCTACAAATCGAAGCTCTACATCAGCGCCCTGCTGCCGATCGGCATCGGCTTCGTCATCGGCGTGCTGTCGGCGATCCTGGGCGTCGGCGGCGGCTTCGTGCTGGTGCCAGCCATGATCTACATCCTCGGCATGCCGACGGCGGTGGTGATCGGCACATCGAATTTCCAGATCCTGTTCGTGGCGGCCAACGTCACCTTCCTCCAGGCCGCCACCAACGGCACGGTCGATATCGTGCTGGCGTTGCTCTTGATCCTGGGCGGCGTGGTCGGCGCGCCGATCGGCTCGCGACTGGCAGCCAAGCTGCCGGGCGTGGTCCTGCGCGGCATGATGTCGATCCTGATCCTGGCCGTCGCGACCGAACTCCTGACCGAACTGCTGCGCACGCCGAGCTCGCTGTATTCGCTGGGAACACGCGAGGTGATGCCGTGACGCGCCTGATGGCCGTCCTGGCGGTTGCCCTGTTTCTCGCCTCGAGTGCCGCGGCGCAGGGCCCGCGTGTGGCAACGCCGCCGGCCGGTGCCCTTGTCGGGCCGAGCATCGGCGGGCCGGTCGATTCCACCGTGCCGCCCTCGGTGCCCATCGAGCCGCCGACGCCCGATCTGGTGGTCGACCTGTCGCTTGCCCGTGTGTCGATCACCTCGGCGTTCCAGGGCGAGAGCATCCTGCTGTTCGGCATGTTCGACCCGCCGGGCGAGATTGTCGTGGTCGTGGCCGGGCCGGCCGGCCGCGAGACCGTGCTGCGCAAGCAGCGTTTCCTGGGCCTGTGGCTCAACACCGGCCGCCAGGCCTTCGACGACGTGCCCGCCTACTACGCCATCGCGGCCAGCCAGCCCCTGCAGCGTCTGCTGGCGCGCGGCGCTGGCGGCGAGATCCTGTCGCTGGACGACCGGCTGTCGAGCGTGCGCTCGTTCGGCCAGCGCGAGCACCAGGACCTCATCAGATTCCGCCTGGGCCTTGTCGAGGTGAAGCGGCGCGAAGGCCTTTATCCTGCGGCCATCGGCCAGGTCACCATCCAGGCCGGTCGGCTGTTCCGGGTCGATCTGCCGTTCCCCTCCCGCCTGCCGGAGGGCGTCTACGAGGTGCGGACCTACCTTTTGCGCGACGGCAAGATCGTCGCCGCCGTGTCGCGACCGCTGCCCGTGGCCAAGGAGGGGTTCAGCGCCCAGCTTGCCGGCTGGGCGGTCAATGAGGGCCCGCTTTACGGCCTGGGCGCAATCCTGATGGCGCTCGTGGCCGGCTGGCTGGGCGGCGCCATCATGCGGCGGCTCTAGGCGGCGTGGCAGCGGCAGAAGGGGAGACGGATCATGAGCGAACAGCCTAGCCGAGCCGGCGAGCGCGTCTTCCTGGTCGTCGTCGACGAAAGTCCGGAGATGCGCAAGGCGCTGCGCTATGCCTGCCGGCGGGCCAAGCGAACGGGCGGCCGTGTGGCCCTGCTCTATGTCATGGATCCGCCGGAGGGCCAGCAATGGGGCGGGGTGGTCGACCTGATGCGCCAGGAGGCGCGCCAGCAGGCCGAGGAGGTGATCGCCCGCCACGCCGACACCGCCGTCTCGCTGACCGGTCAGCCGCCCGCCATCCATATCCGCGAAGGCAAGAGCCGGGATGAACTGATCAAATTACTGACCGAGGATCGCTCGATATCGGTTCTCGTGCTGGGAAGCTCCTCGAGCAGCGAGGGGCCGGGGCCGCTGGTCACTGCGTTTTCCGGCAAGCTCGGCAGCCAGCTTCGAATCCCGCTGACCATCGTTCCCGGCGTCCTCACCGAAGCGGAGATCGATGCGATCTCATGAGGCGTGAGCGAAGTTGGTGCGACGATTTTTCGGCTGTGCACTGGTGATCTGGCTTTGTGACCGCCAGGCAGACTTGGTCACGCATAAAACATAGCGTTCTAACCATTTAAAACTAAACAACAATAACCATATGTGCCATAACATATGTTCAGAGGCTGTTGAGAATCAACTTGATCGCCCCTGCGCCGGTTCCTACGTCAACAGGCATCGAGTGGGGATGGAGACGTCCCGTCCCCAGCCTGAGCGATGCCGAGCGAACCGCCGCAAGGCATTCGACACGGAGGTAGGTTTGTTTATCCAGACCGAGCAGACGCCCAATCCGTCGACCCTGAAATTTCTCCCCGGCCGCGTGGTCATGGAGAAGGGCACGATGGATTTTGCGAACGT
>DATHNU010001243.1:0-3249 GCA_035485695.1 Reyranella sp.
GCGCGGCCCAGCCTGTTCGGCGTCAGCTTCAACACCCAGGGCAGCCTTTATTTCTTCCTGCTGTTTTTTGCCGTCCTCGCCATCGTGGCGACGCTCAACCTCGTGCGCAGCCGCATCGGCCGCGCCTTCGTGGCGGTGCGCGACCAGGACATCGCGGCCGAGATCATCGGCATCAATATCTACCGCTACAAGCTCCTGGCCTTCGCCATCTCGTCGTTCTACGCCGGCGTCTGCGGCGTGCTCTACACCTACTATTTCGGTATCGCCAACTACGAACAGTTCCAGCTCATCGTCTCGATCGACTATCTCGCCATGATCATCATCGGCGGGCTGGGCTCGGTGCTGGGATCGATTTTCGGGGCGATCTTCGTCACATTGCTGCCCATCGTGATCCGTATCTTCATGGAGGATGTCGGGTCGTTGTTCTTCACACAGGCCGAGATGGCCAACGTCATTTCGGGCCTGCGGCTGGGCGTATTCGGCGGCCTGATCATCTTCTTTTTGATCGTCGAGCCCGAGGGGCTCAATCGACTGTGGAGGAATATCCGGAGCTATTTCCGGGTTTGGCCCTTCTCCTACTAGAGCGGGGCATTGCAAAGGGAGGAACCCATGACGAGGTTCGGCAAGAGTTGGCTGGGTGTAGCGGCAACGACCGCGACCCTGGCGTTGGGCGCAGGCCAGGCCTACGCCCAGTCAAAGGAACTGGTGTTCGGCTTTCAATGTGACCGTACCGGTCCGACCGCGACGGTCGGCACTGTCCTGTGCCCGGGCTACCAGGACTATATCGCCCTGGTGAACAGCAAGGGCGGTGTCGAAGGCTTCAAGATCAAGGTCATCGAGATCGACAACGAGTACAAGGTGCCACCCGCCATGGAAGCGCATGAGCGCTTCAAGAAGGAGGGCGCCGTTCTGGAAGGCCTCTACGGCACGCCGCAGACCGCGGCGCTGAACAAGAAGCTCGAGGAGGACAAGATCCTCGGCACCTCGCCCGGCTTCGGCACCTCCTCGGCGACCGACGGCAAACGCTTCCCCTACACCTTCCCGATCGCCGCCAGCTACTGGTCGCAGGCGGGCGCCGCGGTGGAATTCGCCAAGGAGAAGTTGGGCGGGCTGAAGGGCAAGAAGATCGCCTATCTGTTCTATGACAATCCGGCGGGCAAGGAGCCGCTGCCGATCCTCGAGGACCTCGCAAAGTCCGAAGGCTTCGACCTGCGCACCTTCGCCGTGCCCGCGCCGGGCCTGGAGATGGGCGCGCAGGTGCTCGACATCACCGGTCGATACAAGCCGGATTTCATCATCACCCACCTGTTCGGGCGGGCACCGTCGGTTTCCATCAAGGAGCTGAAAGGCAAGGGCTTCCCGTTGAGCAAGGTGGTCGCCTTCGTCTGGGGCAGTTCCGAGGCCGATATCATCGCCGCAGGCGGCATGGGCATGGCCGAAGGTTACAACACCATCCAGTTCGCCGGCGTCGGCAAGGACTTCCCGGTGCTGAAGGAGATCGAGGCCATGTACAAGGCGCAGGGCAAGTCCGCGCCGAAGGAAATGGACTCGACCGTCCTCTACAATCGCGGCGTCCTGATCGGCGCGCTGCATGTCGAGGCGGTGCGCAATGCCATCAAGGCCAAGGGCGGCGCCGCGCCGACCTCGGAGGAGGTCAAGAAGGGCATGGAATCCGTCAAGGACTTCACCCTGGGCGGTCTTGTGCCGCCGATGGCGATCACGCCGGCCGACCACGAGGGCGGCGGCTGGGTCCAGATCTGGACCGTCAAGGGCGGCAAGCTCGTCAAGGTCAAGGACTGGTTCCAGGGCTATCGCCCGGTGATCGAGAAGCAGCTCGCCGCCGACGCCTCCAAGTCCTGAACGCGTGAAAGGGAGGGCGGCAAGCAATCGCCGCCCGCCCCTTGTCATTCTGAGCGCAGCGAAGGATCTCATCGCGATTGCCACCAGCGCGCCTGTTCGCGCGCCATGAGGTCCCTTCGACGACGCTCAGGACGACACAAACCCGAGGCTTCAGCACAGGACTCCCATGCTGGCGATCAACAACATCGAGGTCGTCTACGACCGCGTCATTCTCGTCCTCAAGGGCGTGTCGATCGGCGTCGGCGAGGGCGCGATCACGACCCTGCTGGGCGCCAACGGCGCCGGCAAGACGACGACGCTGAAAGCCATTTCCGGTGTGCTGCACAGCGAGCGCGGCGAGGTCACCAAGGGCACCATCCAGCTCGATGACCGGCGCATCGACGGCATGCGCGCCCACGACGTCACGCGGCTGGGCCTTGTCCAGGTGTTCGAGGGACGCCGCGTGTTCGAGAACCTGACGACCGAGGAGAACCTGATCGCCGGCGGACACGTGCAGGACGGCGGCGCGGTGAAGCAGGGGATCGACCTGGTCTATTCGTATTTCCCGCGCCTCAAGGAGCGGCGGCACCAGCTGTCGGGCTACCTGTCGGGCGGCGAGCAGCAGATGCTGGCGATCGGTCGGGCACTGATGAGCCGGCCCCGGGTGGTGCTGCTCGACGAGCCGTCGCTCGGGCTTGCCCCCATGCTGGTCGAAGAGATATTCGGCATCGTCGGCCGGCTGGTGAAGCAAGAGAAGCTGTCGGTTCTGCTGGTCGAGCAGAATGCCGCCATGGCGCTGGCCGTCGCCGATCACGGATATGTCATGGAGAACGGCCGCATCGTGCTCGAAGGGCCGGCCGACAAATTGCGCGACAATTCCGACATCAAGGAGTTCTATCTCGGCCTCAACGAGGGCGGGGCGCGCAAATCCTACCGCGACACCAAGCATTACAAGCGGCGCAAGCGCTGGCTGTCGTAACGCTGGGGGCGCGCCACTGGAGTGGCGCGCCCCCAGCAAAGACAAGACGCAGGCCTAGAGGCTATTCTAACGCCATGCCTTGGCGTTTCCTGCTTACCCTGCCTCTTCTAGCCGCCGCCCTGCCCGCGTCGGCGCAGACCAAGCTCGCCCAGCAATGCGCGGCGTTCGGCGAGGCCCAGTATCGGAAGCTCAGCCCCTCTGTCGATCGCGTGACGGCCCTGGACTTTCCGCCGCCGGCCCTCGAACGGGTCGATGCCAAGGTTGGATCGCAGGCCATCGCGGCGGCGCTGACGTTGCGCGGACGGCTGACCTATCGCAGCGGATCACCCTTCGAGACGCAGTTCGTGTGCCTGCTCGACGCGGGGCAACGACCGCTTTTCTTCTATGCCTTGCCGACGCTGGCGACGCGCAGCGCGCCCACACCCGTGACC
>DATHNU010001244.1:0-5409 GCA_035485695.1 Reyranella sp.
GGTCGGTCGATCCCGCTTCGATCTGCTGCGCCAGGCAGTCGGCAGCATCGACTTCAACCAGAACATGCTGGTTCAGGTCTTCACGCCCTACCAGGGCCGGATCATCGCCACCTACGCAAACGTCGGAGACAAGGTGGAAAAAGGCCAGGCGCTGTTTACCATCGACAGTCCCGATCTTCTGCAGGCTACTTCCAACCTGATCTCGGCCGCCGGCGTTCTGGTCCTGCAAAGCCACAATCTGAAGCGTCTCACCGAGACCCTGAAAGGCGGCGGCGGCGCACAGAAGGACGTCGATCAGGCGACGTCCGACCACCAGGCGGCCGTCGGGGCGTTGCGGGCGGCTCGCGATGCCATGCGCATCTTCGGCAAGACCGATGAGGAAGCCGACAAGATCATTGCCGATCGCAAGGCCGATTCCACGCTCATCGTGCGCAACTCGATTTCCGGTCTGGTGACCGCGCGCACCGCCGCCCCCGGCCTGTTCGTGCAGCCGGGCAACGCCCCCGCCCCCTTCATCGTGGCCGACACCTCGACCATGTGGATGATCGCGAACGTGGTCGAAAGCGACAGCGCGCTTCTTCGCGTCGGCCAGGAAGTCCGCGTGCAGGTCGCCGCCTATCCGAACCACGGGTTCGAGGGCTCGATCGTGGTCGTCGGCGCCATGGTCGATCCCCAGACCCGGCGCATCATGGTGCGGTCGGAGATCAAGGATCCCGATCGCCTCCTGCGTGCCGGGATGTTCGCCAACTTCACCATCCGTATCGGCGATCCCATCGAGGCGACATCCGTCCCCAACAGCGCGCTCGTACGCGAGGGCGACGGCACCATGACCGTGTGGCTCACGACGGACCGCCGGCACTTCGAGAAACGAACGGTGAAAATCGGCCTGCGCCAGGGAGGAGCGACGCAGATTGTCGAGGGAATCCAGCCCGGCGACCTGATTGTCACCGACGGTGCACTTTTCCTCAGCAACAAGCTGCTGGCGGGCGCGACCGATTGAGCAGCCTTGCCGATGCAGCATCTGATATGCGGGGCCTGTCTTGTTGAAACCCATTCTCGAGTTCGGTTTGACGCGACGGCCGATCATCGTGCTGAGCGTGATGGTGTTCATCGCCGCGGGGCTCTTTGCCTTCACGCGGCTCAACATCGAGGCCTATCCCAATCCCGCGCCGGTCATTCTCGAGATCACCGCGCAGGCCCCCGGCCTCTCCGCCGAGGAGATGGAGAAATACTACACGATTCCCATCGAGATCGCGCTCTATCCGACTCCCGGGGTGGTCAATATCCGCTCGACCTCGTTCTACGGCTTGAGCTTCGTCCGGGTCACCTTCCGCT
The DNA here is from genome assembly GCA_035485695.1 of Reyranella sp. Lineage (GTDB taxonomy): Bacteria > Pseudomonadota > Alphaproteobacteria > Reyranellales > Reyranellaceae > Reyranella. Next base: position 1,336 of record DATHNU010001244.1, read on the forward strand.
ACGGAACCGACTACTACACGGCCTACAGCCAGGCCGCGATCAGCCTGCAGCAGGGCGTGAACCTGCCCGGCAACCAGGTGCCGCAGATCCAGCAATCGAGCCTGGTCGGTGAGATCGTGCGCTACCAGGTGATCGGGCCGCCGCACTTTGGATTGACCAATCTGCGCACGGTGCAGGACTGGATCGTCGCCCGCCGGCTGCTGACGATTCCGGGCGTCGTCCAGATCAACAGCTGGGGCGGCACGACCAAGCAGTTCAATGTCGACGTCGAGCAGCCCAAGCTCGAAGCCTACAACGTCACGATCCCACAGATCATCACGGCGCTCGGCAATGCCAACATCAATGTTGGTGGGCGCGAGATCACGATGGGCCAGCAATCCGTCAACATCCGCGGCGTCGGCCTGATCGATACCGGTGGCAATGACGATCTCACCCAGGGTCGGCGCGTCTCCGACATCGAGAACATCGTCCTCGCCCAGGTCAACGGCGTGCCGGTCCAGATCAAGGATGTCGCCAAGGTGACGGTGGGCTACGTGCCGCGGCTCGGCATAGCCGGTCGCGACCACCAACCCGATATCGCGGCCGCAATCGTCGTGATGGGCCGCACCCAGCACACCAACGAGGTGTTGCCCAAGGTCGAAGCCGAGATCGAGAAGATTAATTCGGACGGCACGCTGCCGCCAGGCGTGAAAGTGGTTCCATACTACGACCGCAGCTCGCTCGTATCGGTGACCACGCACACCGTTCTGCACAACCTTGTCTTCGGATGCCTGCTGGTCTTCCTGATCCAGTGGATCTTCCTCGGCGACCTGCGCAGTGCCATCATTGTCGGCGTCAATATCCCGTTCGCCCTGTTCTTCGCCGTGCTCATCATGGTGGCCCGCGGCGAGGACGCGAACCTGCTGTCTGTCGGCGCCGTCGATTTCGGCATCATCATCGATTCGGCCGTCATCCTGGTCGAAAACACCTTCAGGAATTTTCAAAGCAGTCCGGCCAATCGCAATCAGCTGCTGCAGCATCTCAGCGAGGGTCTGTGGGGCTCGAATCCGACCGCTTCGACCAGCGGGCTCACAAGCGCCAAGCTGTGGAACGATCGGCTGCGTCTGATCTTCATCAGCGCCCTGCAAGTCGACAAAGCGGTCTTCTTCACCGCCGCGATCACGGTCACCGCGTTCCTGCCGCTCTTCACCATGTCGGGCGTCGAAGGGCAGATCTTCGGTCCCATGGCGCGCACCTACGCCTACGCCCTGATCGGTGCGTTGCTCGCCACCTTCACGGTGACGCCCGTGCTGGCGTCAATCGTATTGCCGCGGCACGTCGAGGAAGTCGAAACCATGTTCGTGCGCGCCATCCGGCGGGCCTACACGCCGATCCTGCGATGGGCACTGCGGAGCGTCGCCATCCCGATTTCGATCGGCGCGATCTTCCTGGTGGCGAGCGGCATCCTCGCCACCCGGCTTGGCAGCGAGTTCCTGCCTGCGCTCGAGGAAGGCAATTTCTGGATTCGTGCCTCGATGCCGCCCACCATCAGCCTTGATGCCGGCATCGCGGCCTCGGCCAAGATGCGCGATATCCTGCTGCGCCATCCCGAAGTTCTGACAGTGGTCTCGCAGCATGGCCGGCCCGACAACGGCAGCGACGCCTCACCTTTCTCCAACGTGGAGCTGTTCGCGCCGCTGAAGCCCTTTGATCAATGGCCGGCCGGCCTCACCAAGGAAAAACTGACCGACGTCCTGCAAAAGGAATTCGAGGAGGCGCTCCCCGGCATCGGCTTCAACTTCTCGCAATACATCCAGGACAATGTCGAGGAGGCGCTGTCGGGCGTTAAGGGCGCGAACTCCGTCAAGATCGTGGGCCGCGATCTGGCCGTCCTGGAGCAACTCGCCGACCAGGTGATGGCGCAGATGCGCCAGGTCCAAGGCGTTGCCGATCTCGGCATCTTCCACGTCATGGGGCAGCCCAATCTCGACATCCAGACGGACCGTGAGAAGGCGGCGCGCTACGGGTTGAATTCTGGCGACATCAATACCGTGGTGCAGGCGGCGATGGGCGGCGCGAACGCCACGACGATCCTCGAAGGCGACCGCCAGTTCGGCGCTGCCGTCCGCCTGGCGCGACCCTATCGCGATACGGCCGACGTGATCGGAGACGTCAAGGTCGGCTATCAGACGCCCAGTGGATCGAACGCTTATGTGCCGTTGAGCGAGCTGGCGACGATCTCGGTCGATACCGGCGCATCCTTCATCTATCGCGAGAGCAGCGAGCGCTACATTCCGATCAAATTCAGCATCCGCGGCCGCGACCTCGGCAGCACCGTGGCCGAGGCGCAGGAGCGTGTCGCCGCCAACATCAAGTTGCCCACCGGCTACCGTATCCTGTGGTCGGGCGAATTCGACAATCTGCAGCAGGCAACGGAACGGCTGATGATCATCATTCCGATCACGTTCCTGCTCATCCTCGTGCTGCTCTACGGCCTGTTCAACACCCTGCGCGACAGCCTGGTCGCCGTGGCCGGCATTCCCTTCGCGGTCGGCGGCGGCATCGTGGCCCTCTACGTGACGGGCGAGGATTTCAGCGTTTCGGCCGCCATCGGCTTCATCTCGCTGGCCGGTGTGGCGGTGATGGACGGCATCCTGAACATCACCTATTTCCGCGAGCTGCTGAGCCGAGGCATGTCGTTCGACGAGGCGATCTTCAATGGCGCCGAGCAGCGCATGCGGCCGATGCTGATGACCGCGCTGTCGGCCGGCGTCGGACTGTTTCCCGCCGCGATCTCCCAGGGCATCGGCAGCCAGGTGCAGCGTCCGCTGGCGACGGTCGTCGTGGGCGGCATGCTGATCGGCCCGATCATGCTGCTCGTCGTGGCGCCCGCTCTGAGAAAAATCTTCCTCAAAGCCTATACGCGCAGCCCCGAAAGAGTGCCGCAGGTGGAGGTCGAAGAATGACCATTCCACGCCGTTCGCCGAGTGCTGCGCTGATCGGCCTGCTGGCAACGTGCGTCGTCAGCTGCACCGTGGGCCCCGACTTCAAGCGGCCCGATCCGCCGAAGGACAAGACTTACCTGACCGGGCCGTCGCCCGAGGAGACTGTTGCCGTCCCCGACCTGCTGGGCGGTGAAGCCCAGCGCTTCGTGACCGACCTCGACATCCCCGCCCAATGGTGGGAGGTCTATCGATCCAGGCCGCTCGACGATCTGATCGAACGCTCGTTCAGGGCCAATCCCGACATCCAGACGGCGATCCAGTCGCTGAAAGCCGCACAGGAAACCGCCAAGGCCCAGCGGGCCGCGCTCTTCCCGACCGTGACGGCGACGGGTTCAGCCACGCACAACCAGCAATCCGCCGCCCTCTCGGCACCCACGAGCGACCCGACCAGTTTTATCTTCGGGCTGTTCACCGGGCTGCTCAATGTCAACTATCTCCTGGACCTGTGGGGTGGAACGCGCCGTGCCGCTGAATCGCTGGAGGCACAGGCCGAATCCCAATGCTTCCTGCTGGAGGCTGCGTACCTAACGTTATCGTCGAACGTCATCGTAGCCGCCGTCACCGAGTCCTCGCTGCGCGGCCAGATCGCCGTCACCGAGCGCACCATCGACATCCAGCGCCAGACGCTCGCCCTGCTGGAGCGACGCTTCACGATCGGCCAGTCCTCGCGCGCCGACGTGGCTACCCAGCAGGCGGCGCTGGCGCAAAGCGAGACGGCCCTGCCGCCGCTCCAGAACCAGCTCAACCAGCAGCGCCATCTGCTGGCGCAGCTCACTGGCCAGACGACGGCGCACGTTCCGGCCGAGACATTCGAGCTCGGCGATCTCCAGCTGCCGCAGACGCTGCCGGTCAGCCTGCCTTCGCGCATGGTCGAGCAGCGGCCCGACGTTCGCTCCGCCGAAGCCAATGTGCACGCTGCAGCGGCGACGGTGGGCGTTACGACAGCGGCATTGTTGCCGCAGGTCACGCTCAGCGTGGTCTACGGTTCGACGGCAACATCGTCCGACTTGCTGTTCAGCAGCCTGCTCGGGCCGACGGTGGCAGCCGGCGGCAGCGTCGCCCAGACTTTGCTCGACGGCGGCGCGCTGCT
>DATHNU010001245.1:0-3208 GCA_035485695.1 Reyranella sp.
GCCGCCGTCGCCATGTCCTGGAAGGTCCGTTCGCTCGCCGTCGCCAGCATGACATAGCCGTCCTTGGCTTCGACCGGCCCGTACATCGGCCGAGACGGCATCTCGAAGTCGAATTGGGCGCGATTGACCTCGCCCAAAAGCATGCCGACCAGGGTCTCGAACATCGACACATCGACCATCTGGCCCCGGCCGGTGATGTGGCGCTGATGCAGCGCCGCCAGGATGCCGCCCATCGCGTAGGCGCCGCTGGCATAGTCGGCGACGAAGATGCCGCAATTGTCCGGCCGCTCGCGGCCCTGCTGGTAGAAGAGATGCGCCATGTCGTAGCCCGTCGAGGCGTGGATGACCGGCGCATAGGCCGGTCGTCCGGCGGCGGGGCCGGTCTGGCCATAGCCCGAGATGGCGCCGTAGATGATCCTGGGATTGATCTTGGCCAGTTCGGGATAGTCGAGCCCCAGGCGCTTCATCACGCCGGGGCGATAGTTCTCCAGCACGATATCGACTGCCTTCACCAGCTTCTTTACTGCGGCGATCGCCTCGGGCTTCTTGAGGTCGAGCACAATCGAGCGCTTGCCGGCATTGAGCTGGCCGAACATCGTGCCGGCGCCGTCGCGCTGCACCGGGCGGCTCCTCATCAGGTCGCCTTCGGGCGATTCGACCTTGATCACGTCGGCGCCCATGTCGGCCAACAGCCGGCTGCAATGCGGGCCGGCGATGGTGGTTGAGAAGTCGAGCACGCGGAGGCCGTGCAGCGGGCGGGGGTTGGTTTCCGTCATCGGTTCACCCTTAGGGTTATCTGGCAATGAGGATGAGGACGACACCGCCAACCACGAGGATGCTGCCGAACCATTCGCCGGCGGACGGCCTCTCCTTGAGCACGACGTGCGAGGCGATGAAGGTGAAGACCAGCTCGATCTGGCCGACGGCGCGCACCAGCGCCGCGTTCTCGAGCGTCATGGCGAGCGCCCAGCCGGCCGAGCCGAGCACGCTGAAGATGCCGACCCAGACCGACGAGCGCCAGTTGAACCACACCTTGCCGAGCTGCGGGCGGTCGCGGCGCGCAAGGTAGAGCGCCATCAGCACGATCTGGATGGTGTTCATGCAGGCGAGCACAGTGATGCCGCGGATCATGAAGTCACCGTCGGTCAGAACCTTGGACGCCTCGCGGATGGTGCCCGCGGCGATGGCGAAGATCGCGCCGGAGAGAATACCGTAACGCGCGCCCTTGTGCGTGAGATCGGCCAGCACCGTGCGGACGTTGGCGAACGAGCCGCGCAGGCTCAGGATCACCACACCGCCCAGGCAGACCAGGATACCCATCCAGGCGCCGAACTTCAGCGGTTCGCTGGCGATGAAGGTGGCGTAGAGGGCCACGAACACCGTCTCGGTCTTGGAATAGACCGTGCCGACGGCATAGTTGCGCAGCGAGAAAGCGTGGATCATCAGCGAGGTCGCCACGATCTGGGCGACGCCGGCGATGGTCACCAGCCCGAGGAAAAGCAGCGAGATCGACGGCAACTGCCGGCCGGTGCCGAACACGAGGAAGGCCAGCATGCCCAGCGCCAGCGGTGCACCGTAGAGGTAGCGCACGAAGTTGGCTCCATCGACGCTCAGGATGCCGCGAATCTTCTGCTGCATCGTCGTGCGGATGTTCTGAAACAGCGCAGCGGCGACGGTTATCGGTATCCAGAGCGGCACGTTTCCTCCCGGCGGGCAGTGTAGGGGGTGATCTGGCGTGCGTCTGCCATCGCGATTTCCGCGGTGCAGGCTCGTTCGAGACTTCTCGTCGTCTCGACCGAGGTCCGAAGGGCCGCGCGGAGAGACCTTCGTTCAACAATAAGCTGCTTATCGTCACGGCAAGGTCCCTCGGCTGCGCCGCCCTTCGGGCGGCTTCGCTCGGGACGACGGAAAGTGGCACCTGTGGCCGCCTAGCCGGGGAGAGGGGGCATGCGTAAAGTCGCGACCATTTCAGTGGAGATCAGGCGCAAATGGCCAAGAAGAAGCAACCCAAGTTGCATCCCAATCCCACCTTCGACAAGGCGAAGATGCCGAGCCGGCATACGACAGTCGGGCCGGAGCGGGCGCCTCATCGGTCCTATCTCTACGCCATGGGCCTCAACGAGAAGCAGATCGCCCAGCCGATCGTGGGCGTGGCGACCTGCTGGAACGAGGCCGCGCCCTGCAACATCGCGCTCAGCCGCCAGGCCCAGGCGGTGAAGATCGGCGTCGACCGCGGCGGCGGCACGCCCCGCGAGTTCACCACGATCACCGTGACCGACGGCATCGCCATGGGCCACCAGGGCATGAAGTCGTCGCTCGCCAGCCGCGACCTCATCGCCGATTCGGTCGAGCTCACCATGCGCGGCCACTGCTACGACGCCATGGTGACCCTGGCGGGCTGCGACAAGTCGCTGCCCGGCATGATGATGGCCATGTTGCGGCTGAACGTGCCGTCGGTGTTCATGTATGGTGGCTCGATCCTGCCCGGCAAGTTTCGCGGCAAGGACGTCACCGTGGTCGACGTGTTCGAGGGCGTCGGCATGCATGCCGCCGGCAAGTTCTCCGATGCCGACCTGCACGAGCTGGAATGCGCGGCCTGTCCGTCGGCGGGCTCATGCGGCGGCCAGTTCACCGCCAACACCATGGCCTGCGTTTCCGAGGCGATCGGCCTCGCACTGCCGGGCTCGGCCGGCGCGCCGGCGCCCTACGAGACGCGCGACCAGTACGCCGAGGCCTCGGGCGAGGCGGCGATGAACCTGCTGCGCCTCGGCATCCGGCCGCGCGACATCTGCTCGCGCGAGGCCTTCGAGAACGCCGCGGTCGTCGTGGCGGCGACCGGCGGCTCGACCAATGCCGGCCTGCACCTGCCGGCGATGGCGCACGAATGCGGCATCAAGTTCGACCTGCACGACGTCGCGAAGATCTTCAAGAAGACGCCCTACATCGCCGACCTCAAGCCGGGCGGAAAGTACGTGGCGTTCGATCTCTACAATGTCGGCGGCATCCCCGTGGTCATCAAGGAGCTGCTCGACGCCGGCCTGCTGCACGGCGATGTGCTGACGGCGACCGGCAAGACGCTGACCGAGAACCACAAGGACGTGACGTTCCCGGAGAACCAGGATGTCGTCTATCGTGTGAAGAACTGCCTCTCGCCGACCGGCGGCGTGGTCGGGCTGAAGGGCAACCTGGCACCCGACGGCGCGATCGT
>DATHNU010001246.1:0-3779 GCA_035485695.1 Reyranella sp.
CGGACGATCGGTCGAGACCTTGTCGAGGTCGCCCAAATCCATGCGCCGGCCGCCGAAATAGATCGGATCGAAGCCCCAGGCGAGCAGCGACGCGCCCGGCGGCAGGGTCTTCTCGAAGGCAGCCAAGGCCGCCACGACCTCATCGATGTTCTTCAGCCCCTTGAAGCGCTGGCCCTCCGGGCTGATGCGGTCGAAATAGCCGACGTAGGGAAACTTCCACACGCCGCCCTCGAAGGCGTGGCTATGGCCTTCGACGAAGCCCGGCAGGATCACCTTGTCGACGAAGCGCTCGTCGAGCTCGAGCTTGCCCCAGCCTTTCAGCTCGTCGAGCGTCCCGGCGCCCAGGATGCGGCCGTCGCGCACCGCCACGTGGGTCGCGAACGGACGGTTGGGGTTCATGGTGAGGATGCGGCGGGCGGAGTAGACGATGGTGCTCACGATTTCGGCTTCTTCTTTCGGGCGTGATGGGTGAGAGCGAGCGCCAGGCAGTGACGCAATTCGCGCGCCGGCACGCGATCCTTTGCGTCGAACAGGATGGCGCGCTTGCCCTGGTACTTGAAGGTATCGGGATAGAGTTCGCGGAACTGGCCTAAAAGGCCGCTCTGGCAATGGAAGTAGACGGCGTAGCCTTCGCCTGCCTTCAGACGATCGATGCGCACAGTCGTGCCACTGCCGGTTTCTTCGGTGAGGTAGCTAGGCTGGCCCCATTTCAGGGTTTCGGTAAGGCGGCCGACGCCCGTCGTCTTGTCGGCGGTGTCGAATACCAGCTCGCGCAACGCCAGGAGTTTGGCGCGAATCCCGGGCGGGTAGGCCTTGAAGGCCGATGCCACGCCGGTGTCGGAAATTCGTCTCATCGTCGCGAGACTATCATGTCATCGGACCGCGGGCCTCCAGGCCCGCATCATGAATCATGAGCGGGCCTGGAGGCCCGCGGTCCATTTGACATGACGCTGGCGGCCCGGGGCGACCCGTGAAATGCTCCCGCCCGAAAAGTCGTCTGGGGGTTTTTTAGTCATGTTTCGTCGTACGTTCGCGGCTGCTCTGCCGCTTGCCTTGTTCGCACCGTCAACCCGCGCCCAGGCGCCCAAAAAGCTCGTCGTCTATACCTCCAACGACAGCACGCTGAACGACCTGGTGTTCGGCGCCTTCAAGACGGAAACGGGCATCGAGGTCGAGCCGGTGGCGGCGGGATCGGGCGTCGTCATGCGCCGCCTGCAGGCCGAGAAGGCGCGGCCGCTGGGCGACATCGTGTGGGGCGTGAGCCGCTCGCTGCTGCAGACCAACAAGGCGCTGTTCGAGCCCTATGTTTCCAAGAACCGCGACGCGACGCCGGCGGAGTACCGCGACCCCGACAATCTGTGGATCGGCAACAACCTGCACCTGCTGGTCATCCTGCAGAACACCAAGATCGTGCCCGACGCCGACGCGCCGAAAAGCTGGGCCGACCTGCTCGATCCCAAATGGAAGGGCAAGATCGCGTTCACCGATCCGGCCAACTCGGGCTCGGCCTATACCACCGTGACCATGCTGGTCGATTTGTGGGGCGGCGGAGAGGCGGGCTGGAAGAAGGTCGGCCAGCTGTTCAAGAACATGAAGGTGCTGAACCGTTCGTCGCTGGTCTTCCAGGGTGTCGGCAACGGCGAGTATCCGCTGGGCATCTCGCTCGAATATGCCGGACCGATGTGGGCCCAGGGCGGGGCGCCGGTGAAGGTGATCTATCCGAGCGACGGCACATTCGCCGCGATGGAAGGCGTCGCCATCATCAAGGGCGGCCCCAACACCGAGAACGCCAAGGTGTTCGTCGACTACATCAACCGCAAGGATGTGCGCGAAATGATCCTGAAGGCCACCTTCCGGCGGCCGACGCGCAGCGACGTCGACCTCACCGCCCTGCCCGGCGGCATGCCGCCGCTGTCGCAGGTCAAGCTCGTCAAGTACGACGAGGAAGGCTGGACGGACAAGCGCACCAAGACCCTGGAGCAGATCAAGGACGTCCTCCAGGATTCGCGCTGAGTGGCCGGCATCGTCATTTCCGGCGTCAGCCGGAGCTTCGGCACTTCTTCCAACCGTGTGCGCGCCGTCGACGGCGTCGATCTCGAGGTAGGCGACGGCGAGTTCTTCACCCTGCTGGGCCCCTCGGGCTGCGGCAAGACCACCCTGCTGCGCATGATCGCGGGCTTCTGTGAGCTCGACAGCGGCGAGATCCGCTTCGGCAGCGAGCGCATCGACCGCCTGCCCGCCCATCTCCGGGACATCGGCATGGTGTTCCAGAACTACGCCGTGTTCCCCAATCTCACGGTCGCCGGCAACGTCGCCTACGGGCTGAAGGCCCGCAAGGTGGCGGCCTCCGAGATCCCCGGCAGGGTCGAGCAGGCGCTGGCCCTGGTCCAGCTCACGGGCTATGGCGCGCGCTGGCCGCACCAGCTCTCGGGCGGCCAGCTGCAGCGGGTCGCCATCGCCCGCGCGCTGGTCATCCGTCCGCAGGTCCTGCTGTTCGACGAGCCGCTCTCCAATCTCGATGCGCGCCTCAGGGTCAGCATGCGCACCGAAATCCGCGAGCTGCAGAAGTCGCTCGGCATCACCGCGATCTATGTGACGCACGACCAGGAGGAGGCGATGTCGGTGTCCGACCGCATCGCCCTGATGAACGCCGGCCGCCTCGAGCAGGTCGGTGTCCCGGTCGACATCTATCGCCATCCCGTGTCGCGCTTCGCCGCGGAGTTCATGGGCACGACCAACCTTCTGGCCGCCCGCGCGCTCGGCCGCAGCGACGGCACGCTGGTGTCGCTCAGGCCCGAAGCGCTGCGCTTCGCCGCCGACGCGCCGGCCGGCTGGCCGGTCCTGTCCGGATCGGTGGTGCGAGTCGAACTTCTGGGGCCGATCGTGCGTCTAGATGTGCGCCTGGGCGACGGCACGATCCTCAAGGCTGCCCTGCTGGATGCGCCGGAGTACCAGGTGCAGGCCGGCGCCGCGGTGAGGCTCGCCTACGATCCGGCGCGCCTGACGGTGCTGCCGTGACGCTTGCCATCCCCTATCGGCAGCGGCTGCCCCTGGCGATCGCGGCCCTGGGCTTCCTCTTTCTTGGCCTCTTCCTGCTCTATCCGCTGTTCAACGTGTTCAGCGCCAGCCTGCTCGATGCCGACGGCGAGCGGCTGACCCTGGCCAACTACACCAAGATGCTGGGCCGGCCGTTCTATCGCACCGCCATCCTGAACACGCTGGGCATCGGGCTCGCGGCGACGGTGATCACCACGGCGCTCGCCGTGCCCTTCGCCTTTGCGCTGGCCCGCCTGCCGATCCCCGGCAAGGCTGCGATCCTGGCGCTGGCCGCGCTACCGCTCGTCCTGCCGTCCTTCGTCAGCGCCTATGCCATCGTCCTGCTGCTGGGACGCTCCGGCATCGTCACCCAATGGCTGCAATCCTGGGGCCTGGGCTTCGGCTCGATCTACGGCGCGGGCGGCATCGTGCTGGTCTACACGCTGACGCTCTATCCCTACGTGCTGCTGCCGACCATCGCCGCCTTCAAGGCGGTCGACGTCTCCATGGAGGAGGCGGCGCAGGGCCTGGGCTCCTCGCCGCGCCGCACCGTGTGGACCGTGACCTTGCCCATCGTGCTGCCCGCGGTGCTGGCCGGTGCGCTGCTGGTGTTCATCGAGACCCTGGAGAATTTCGGCGTGCCCTTCGTGCTGGCCGAGGACATGCCGATCTTCGCCGTCGAGGCTTTCAAGCTCTTCATCGGCGAGACCGCGCCCAACCCGGCCTCGGCGGGGGTGCTGGGC
>DATHNU010001247.1:0-2535 GCA_035485695.1 Reyranella sp.
TCTGGGTCGGCATCTTCAGCGTGCTCGGCTCGGCCGGCTGGGCGCTCGCCATGACGCTCGAGAACGCGGCGCTGGTGCGCGCCGTCGGCCAGATCGAGCTGGTCTTCACCTTCATCGCCTCGCACGTCGTGCTCAAGGAAAGGCCGTCCGCCGGCGAGTGGATCGGCAGCGTCCTCGTGGTCGGCGGTGTCGTTCTTATCCTAGTTGCCCGATGACCCAAGGGGTGAATCGATGACGGAAACCAACCCCCGGCCGCTTCACGGCCTCCGCGTGCTCGACTTCTCGACAACCATCGCCGGGCCGCACTGCTCGCGCCTGCTTGCCGACATGGGCGCCGACGTGATCAAGGTCGAATCGCCGGAAGGCGACCTCATGCGGAGCCGGCCGGTGCAGCGCGACGGCGCCGGCACGATGTTCGGCCAGCTCAATGCCGGCAAGCGCTCGATCGTGCTCGACCTCAAGAAGCCCGAGGCGATCGCCGCGGTGAAGAAGCTGGTCAAGACGGTCGATATCGTGCTGGAGAACTATCGCCCCGGCGTGATGAAGCGCCTGGGGCTCGACTATCCCGAACTGGCCAAGATCAATCCCAGGATCATCTACGGCGCCATCTCGGGCTACGGCCAGACGGGCCCCGCCGCCGGACGCCCGGCCTATGCCCCCGTCATCCACGCCTCGACCGGCTACGACATGGCGCATCTCTTCTACCAGCAGGGCCGCGAGCGGCCCGACAATTGCGGCATCTTCGTCGCCGACTACGCCAGCGGCGCCTACGCGATGGGCGGCATCCTGGCGGCGCTGCATCAGCGCCACGTCACCGGCCGGGGCCAGATGGTCGATGTGTCGATGTTCGAGACCCTGGTCGGCATGCTTTTAGGCGAGGTCAACCGCGCCCAGTTCGACTTCGAGATGCCGTCGCGGCCGATGTACGGGCCGGTCGAGGCCAAGGACGGCTATGTCATGCTGGCGACGGCGAGCGAACGCACCTTCCAGGACATGGCGACGGCGGCCGGCCGGCGCGACTGGCTGACCGATCCGCGCTTCGAGAAATACCCCGACCGACGCATGAACTGGGCCGAGTTCGTCGACGAGTTCGAGGCCTGGTCGAAGACGCTCACGGTCCAGGAATGCGTCGCTGTGCTGGAGAAGCACGGCGTGCCCTGCTCGCCCTATCTCAGCGTGACCGAGGCGCTGCAGGATCCGCAGGTCGCCCATCGCGGCTCGCTCTGTACCATCGAGGACAGCGCCGGTTCGTACAAGTCGCCGGCGCCGCCCTTCCGCTTCTCCGGCTCACCGCTGCTAAGCGGCCCCAAGGTCGCGGCCCTGGGCGAGCACACCAAGAGCGTGCTCGCCGAGGCCGGTCTCAGCGAAGTCGAGATCAAGGCCTTGGTGAAATGATCGATCCGCGCACGCCCGTTCTCGTCGGCTGCGGCCAGATCACCGATACGACGGGCAGGCCATCAAGCGAACGCTCGAATGTCGCCTTCTGTGCCGAGGCCGCGAACCGCGCTCTCGACGATAGCCGCGCCGCGATCGGCACGGCGACCCTGGGCCGCAGGATCGATGCGGTGGCGGTGCTCGAATTCTTTCCCGACGTCAGCCCGCGCTTCGCCTCGCCGTTCGGCCGTTGCACCAATCCACCCAAGAGCGTCGCCAATCGGCTGAAGGCCACGCCACGGCAGCTCATCTACACGCACTCCGGCGGCAACACGCCCCAATATCTCGTCAACCGCTTCTCGGAAGAGATCGCGAATGGCGAGACCGAGCTGGCGCTGATCTGCGGCGCCGAGCTGCTGCGCTCCACCCAGAACGCGCGCAAGGCCGGCCTCGCGATCGACTGGAACGAGGATCCCGGCGGCGAGCCGACGCGGATCGGCGACAAACGTTTCGGCTTCTCCGACGAGGAGGCGCGTCACGAACTGCGGGCCGCGATCCACTTCTACCCGTTGCTCGAGAACGCCATCCGCGGTGGCCTGAAGCGCGATGTTTCAAGCCACATGACGGCCATGGGCCGGCTGTTCGAGCGTCTGGCCGCCGTCGCCAAAGCCAACCCGCTGGCGACGCGGCGCGAGGGTTATAGCGCCGAGCGGCTGGCCACGATCTCCGACGACAATCGCTGGATTTGCTTCCCCTACCCGCGGCTGATGAACGCCAACGCCATCATCGACCAGGCGGCCGCTGTGCTGGTGACCTCGGTCGGGAAGGCGCGCGAATGGGGCATCCCGCAGGAACGCTGGGTGTTCCTGCATGGCTGCGCCGACGGCGTCGACACCTGGGTCGTGTCGGAGCGCGATCGCCTCGACGCCTCGCCGGCCATCAGGGGCTGCGCGCGGCACGCGCTCGATATGGCGGACAAGACGGTGGCCGATGTGGCGGCCTTCGACCTCTACAGCTGCTTCCCCTCGGCGGTTGAGGTTGCGATGAAGGAGATCGGCATCCCTGACGACGATCCGCGGCCGATCAGCGTTACCGGCGGCCTGCCCTTCTTCGGCGGCCCGGGCAACAACTACGTCACCCATTCCATCGCCGAGATGATGA
>DATHNU010001248.1:0-3002 GCA_035485695.1 Reyranella sp.
GTTCGCTTCGAGGGTGCAGGAACCACCGCCCTCGGTCAGGCCGTAGATCTCGATCAGGCGACCTGGCCAGCGTTTCAGGCAGTCGGCCTTGATCGCGGCGCGCAGCGGCGCGCTGGTCGAGAGCTTGGCCTTGAAGGCGCCGAGGTCATACTTGTCGAAGTCCGGATGCGCCAGGATGCGCTGGTATTGCACCGGCACTAGCATGGCATGGGTGACGCGCTCGCGCTGGGCGCTCTCCAGGAACTTCACGACATCCGACTTAGGCATCAGGATGGCCGTGCCGCCAACGCCGACGGTCGCCAGCAGGGCGACCAGGGTGGTGTTGGAATAGAGCGGCGTCGAGACGAGCGAGATCGTATCCGGCCCGTAATCGAACGCCGTGAACCGCACCGCCAGAAGGTCGCGCATGGCGTGGCTGTGCATGATGCCCTTGGGCAGGCCGGTCGTGCCCGAGCTGTAGATGATGTTGAAATCGTCGAGCTGGCCAATTGGCAAATCGAAAGGAGCATCGCTTGCCGGCGCCAGCCATTCCTCGAAGTCGCGCCAACCCGCGCGCATGAAGTCGTAGGCGATGCGGCCGCCTTCGATCAGCTTGGGCAAGCGTCCCTCGTAGGGTTCGACCAGGCCGCGGTACTGGTCCGACAAAAACAGAATCTTGGCATCGCAGTCGTCGAGCATCTTCTCCAGAGCATCGGCCGCCGCCATGGTCGACAACGGCACGACGCAGGCGCCGGCACGCAACCCGCCCATGAAAGTCTCGAGATATTCGACCGAGTTGGTAGCCAGGATGGCGATCTTGTCGCCGCGGCCGACGCCCATACTCGAAAGCGAGCGGGCGATCTGGCTGATGCGCTGGTCGAACGCGCGCCAGGTGCGCGTCTTGCCCTCGCACATCACCGCGATTTTCTCGGGATAGGCGCTGGCGTTGCGCGCGACGCGCACCGGAATCGAGACGAAGTCGGGGAAATCGTCCAGCGTCGGCTGCGGCACCAGAGCCGTGTCGGGACTCATCGCGGCGACCTTATTTCTTGGGCTCGACCTTGGCGACCGGCCCGCCCGCCTTCTTCCAGGCGCCGAAGCCGCCTTCCAGATGGGCAACCGGCGTCAGCCCCATGTCCTGCGCCGTCTTGGTGGCGAGCGCCGACCGCCAGGCGCCGGCGCAGAAGAAAACGAACTTGTTGCCGCTCTGGAAATAGTCCTTGGCGTAGGGACTCCCCGGATCGATCCACATCTCGAGCATGCCGCGCGTCACGTTGATGGCGCCGGGGATCGTGCCATCGCGCCATAGCTCGCGCGGATCGCGGATGTCGATGAAGGTGACGCCGGGTTGGCCATGCACCTTCATGGCGTCGGCAAGCGGCAGTGTCTCGATCTGGCCATTGGCCTCGTCGACCATCTGCTGCACGGTCTTCTTGATCTTGAGCGGCATCGACGTTCCTCCGATGCCTAGTTGTACGGTCAGACGGTGCAGGGCGGAAGCCCGGTTCGCTCAGGACAGGCCCGCGCTTAAGGTCAGAGACGATCGATCTCGAATTCCGCACACGAAAACCCGAACAACGACAGTCCTTCCTCGAGATATTCGGCCAGCAGCGGCTCGCCCAGGAGATAGGCGGCCGTCCGGCCGTTATGCTGGCGCTCCGCCTCGCTGCGCAGGTCGATCCAGTCCTCCAGGGTGCCGTCGCCGCGGCCGAGCCACATCAGGGCGACGAGGTCGGTCTGCTCCTCCTCGCCCAAGGCGTTGATGAAGGAACGCAACTCCGGGAAGGTGCCATCGTCCGAATCCGTCTCGAGCACCTCGGCCGTCTGGTCGTCGGTGGGGTTGGACTCGGACTCAGGGTCGGTCGCCTGATCCCGCACCTCGAACTCGCGCGCCTTCACGATGATGGAGCAGACGTTCTCGGTCGAGATGGTGAGCGCCGGGTCGGCCATCATAGTCCTCCCAGAGTGCACGCCCTTCATACGCCTCCCCTTGATACGGGAAGATGAATGAAATGGCGGGATGCCGGCGGCGTTCCACCGCCCGCCGGTGACCTTTATCTCTCGGTCTGAGGAACCGTGCCCAGCTCGGCCAGCCATACGTCGGGACTGCCGTCCGACGGTGCGCGCCAGTCGCCGCGCGGCGATAGCGAGCCGCCCGAGGAGATCTTCGGCCCGTTGGGCAGCGCCGAACGCTTGAACTGGTTGGTGAAAAATCGGCGCAGGAACAATTCCAGCCACTGCCGGATCTCCGCCAGCGTGTAGGCGCGCCGCGTGCCGGCCGGCAGGTTGGCGGGCCAAGTGCCCTTCTCGACGTCGTGCCAGGCATTCCAGGCGAGGAACGCGATCTTGGAAGGCCGATAGCCGAGACGGGTCAGGTAGAAGAGATTGAAGTCCTGCAGCGCATAGGGCCCGACCGACTGCTCGGTCGACTGGACAGCGCCGCCGGCACCGGCCGGGATCAGCTCCGGCGAGATTTCGGTGTCGAGGATGTCGTGCAGGACCGCGGCCGTCTCCTTGTCGACGTCGCCCGAGGCGGCGACGAAGCGGATCAGGTGCTGGATCAGCGTCTTGGAAACCGAACCGTTGGGATTGTAGTGCGACATGTGATCGCCGACGCCGTAGGTGCACCAGCCCAGCCCCAGCTCGGAAAGATCGCCGGTGCCCACCACCATGCCGTTGTGCTGGTTGGCGAGCCGGAACAGGTAATCGGTGCGCAGTCCCGCCTGCACGTTCTCGAACGTGACGTCGTAGACCTTTTTTCCCTTGGCGAAGGGATGGCCGATGTCGGCCAGCATCTGGTGGGCTGCGGGCTTGATGTCGATCTCGGCGGCCGTCACGCCCAGCGCCGTCATCAGCCGCCAGGCGTTCTTGTGGGTTTTGTCCGACGTGCCGAAGCCCGGCAGGGTATAGGCCAGCACGTTCTGGCGCGGCAGGCCGAGTTGATCCATCGCCCGGCAGGTCACGATCAGCGCCTGGGTCGAATCGAGGCCGCCCGAAACGCCGATGATCGCCCGCTGGACACG
>DATHNU010001249.1:0-5925 GCA_035485695.1 Reyranella sp.
GCCACGGAGTGGCGCGCTCCCAGCAATGACTCCCCGCTACGCCAGCGCCTGCGCCAGAACCTCGGCGACGTGTACCGCCTGTCGATGGCTGCCGTCGGCGATCTGGTGCCGGCACGACGTGCCGTCGGCCACGATCAGCGCATCGGCATCGGCCTTGCGCACGGCCGGCAGCAGCGACAGCTCGGCCATGGCGATCGACGTCTGGTAGTGCTCGGCCTCGTAGCCGAAGCTGCCGGCCATGCCGCAGCAGCTCGACTCGATCACGCTGACGGCGAGGTCCGGCACCAGCGACAGCGCCTCCTGTACCGCACTCATCGCGCCGAACGCCTTCTGGTGGCAGTGACCGTGCAGCAAGGCCGTCTTCTGCGCCAGCGGCTTCAGCTCGAGCTTGAGCCTGCCGGCCTTCTTCTCGCGCACCAGGAATTCCTCGAACAGGAAGGCATTGTCGCAGACCGCCTGCGCGTCCTCGCCCAGGCCCATGGCAAGAAATTCATCGCGCAAGGTGAACAGGCATGACGGCTCGAGGCCGACGATCGGCACGCCCTTGGCGACGAACGGCAGCAACGCCTGCAGCAACCGGCGCGCTTCGCTCTTGGCCTTCATGACCTGGCCGGTCGCCAGGAAGGTCCGCCCGCAACATAGCGCCGGCGCCCCCAAGGTCGGCCAGGCGACGGCGACGCGATGGCCGGCCGCCTGGAGCACCCGGCGCGCGGCATGCAAGAGGTCCGGCTCGAAGTTGTTGGAGAAGGTATCGGCGAAGATCACGACCGTGGCGTCCTTCTGGTCGACATCGGTGGTGGCAAGGAAGGTATCGCTGCGCCATTTCGGCAGCGCGCGCCGCTTGGCGAAGCCGAGATAGGACTGCACGAACCAGGCGAGGTTGAACAGCCAGGGCAGCCGCCGCGCCCATGGCGCGATCTCCGGCAGGTTGCCAATCAGGCGGTCGCGCAGGCTGAGGCCCCTGCTCATGCGGCGCGCCGACTTCACCTCGATCTTCATGCGCGCCATGTCGACGCCGGTCGGGCAGTCGCGCTTGCAGCCCTTGCAGCTCACGCAGAGATCCATGGCCGCGGCCACGGCATCCGAAGTCAGCCCTCCGGGAAGCTGTCCGGACAGCGCCAGTCGCAGCGTGTTGGCGCGCCCGCGCGTCAGGTGCACCTCGTCTCGCGTCACGCGGAAGGACGGGCACATCGTGCCGGCATCGAACTTGCGGCAGTGGCCGTTGTTGTTGCACATGTCGGCGGCCTTGGCGAAGCCGCCGGTCGCATCGCCGCCGCTGCCCGGCGCGGTCAGGGCCTCGGTCAGCGGGTCGTTCTGGACATTCCAGGCCGACCAGTCGAGGGCGGGCTTGTAATCGATCGTCTTGTGGCCCGGCTTGAAGCGGAACAGCGCACGATCGTCCATGCGCGAGGGCCGCACGATCTTGCCGGGATTGAGAAGGCCCGCCGGGTCGAACAGATCCTTGACCGTCTCGAACGCCTTGGTGAGCCTGGGCCCGAACTGCCAGCCCACCCATTCCGAGCGCACCAGCCCGTCGCCGTGCTCGCCCGAGTAGGCGCCCTTGTATTCGCGCACCAGCGCCGAGGCCTCCTCGGCGATCGCCCGCATCTTGGCGGCACCCTCGCGGCGCATGTCGAGGATCGGGCGCACATGCAAGGTGCCGACCGAGGCATGCGCGTACCAGGTGCCGCGCGTGCCGTGCTTGGTGAACACGTCGGTGAGGCGCTGCGTGTAGTCTGCGAGATGCTCCAGCGGCACGGCGCAATCCTCGATGAAGGAGACGGGCTTACCGTCGCCCTTCATCGACATCATGATGTTGAGGCCGGCCTTGCGGACTTCCCACAGCTCGGCTTGCGGCCTGGGTTCGGCCATCTCGACCACGCTGCCGGGCAGCCCGAGATCGCCCATCAGCTCGACCAGGCGCGCGAGGTCGCGCACTTGCGCCTCGCGTTCCTCGCCCGCGAACTCGACCAGCAGGATGGCCTCGGGATTGCCGATCAAGGCGCGCTCGATGACGGGACGGAAGGCAGGATTGGCGCGCGCCAGCTCGATCATCGTGCGATCGACCAGCTCGACCGCTGTCGGCTTCAGCTTCACGATGTGCTGCGCGCTGTCCATCGCCTTGTAGAAGCTGGTGAAGTTAACCACGCCCAGCGTCTTGTGCTTGGGCAGCGGTGCGAGCTTCAAGGTGAGGCGCTGCGTCACCGCCAGAGTGCCTTCGCTGCCGACCAGCAGATGGGCGAGGTTCACCGAATTGTCGAGCGTGTAGGGACGCTCCGACTGCGGGAAAAAGATGTCGAGATTGTAGCCGCCCACGCGGCGCAGCACCTTGGGCCACAGGCGCTCGATCTCGTCGCGCTCGGCGAAGGCCAGCGCCGCCACCTTGTCGGCGATGGCGCGCACCGCGGGCGGCATGTCCTCGGGCCGCGCCGAGCCGAAGCGCGCGCGCTCGCCGCTGGCCAGGATGGCGTCGATCGAGGCAACGTTGTGCACCATGTTGCCGTAGCGGATCGAGCGGCTGCCGCAGGAATTGTTGCCCGCCATGCCGCCCAGGGTGCACTGGGCCGAGGTCGAGACGTCGACGGGATACCAGAGGCCGTGCGGCTTCAGCCAGGCGTTGAGCTGGTCGAGCACGACGCCGGGCTGGACCGTGACTTCGGCGCGGTCCTTGTTGAAGCCCACGACCTCGCGCAAATACTTGGAGACGTCGACCACCAGCGCGTTGCCCACCGTCTGGCCGCACTGGGAGGTGCCGGCGCCGCGCGGCAGGATGGCGGCCTTGGCGTCGCGCGCCACGTCGACCACCAGCGCAAGGTCGGTCTCGTCGCGCGGCACGACCACGCCCACCGGCTCGATCTGGTAGATCGAGGCGTCGGTCGAATAGCGCCCGCGCGTGGCGGCGTCGAAGAGAACCTCGCCCTTGATGGTGCGGCGCAACGTTTCCTGCAGCGAGCTCAATCGATCCTCACATCTGCCGCGGCGACGACTTTTTGCCATTTCTCGATCTCGAAGCGGATGCGCTTGGCGAACTGGTCGGGCGTCTCGCCGCCTGCTTCAGCCGCCTTGTCCTTCCAGATCGCCTGCATCCTGTCGACGCGCAGCGCCTTGGCGACCTCGACATACATGCGCTCGACGATCGGCTGCGGCGTGCCCTTGATGGCCCATAAGCCATACCAGGTCGAGACGATCCAGTTCGGCACGCCGATCTCGGCCGATGTCGGAATGTCGGGAAACTCGGTCATGCGCTGCGGCGTCGCCACGGCCAGTCCGCGCAGCTTGCCGGACCGGATCTGCGTCGCCGAGGTGCCCATGGCGTCGAACATCATGTCGACATTGCCGGCGAGCAGGTCCTGCATGGCAGGGCCCGCGCCGCGATAAGGCACGTGCACGAGCTCGGTCCTGGTCTCGATCTTGAACAGCTCGCCCGCAAGATGGTGCGCCGTGCCGGTGCCCGACGAGGCGAAGTTCACCTTGCCGGGATTCTTGCGCGCATAGTCGATGAACTCGGCCGCGGTCTTCACCGGCAGGCACTCAGGGTTGACCGAGATGACCTGCGGCACCAGCGCGATCATGGTGATCGGCTCGAACGACTTCTCGAGGTCGTAATCCAGGTGCTTGTAAACCGTGCGCGCGATGGTGTCGTGCACGGCGCCGACGAAGAACAGCGAGCCGTCCGGCTTGGCCTTGGCGGCCAGCGATGCGCCCACCGTGCCGCCGGCGCCGCCTTTGTTGTCGACGATGATCTGCTGGCCAAGCTGGTCGCCCAGCTGCGCCGCCAGGGGCCTGCAGAAAGTGTCCGTGCCGCCGCCGGCCGGGAAGGGGTTGAGGAAGATGATCGGGCCGCTGGGCCAGGCCTGGGACCGCGCAGCGGCCGGCGCCGCCAGCGAGGCGGCGAGGCCAAGCTTGAGGGCGCGACGGCGCGAGGTCCCTGAAAATGTCATCGTTTCTTCCTCCCTGAACTACTACAAAATACAGGATTGGTGGAGGACCTTGAAAGATGCGCCTGAACTCCCATCCCAGCGGACGGCATTTCCTGCAGATCCCCGGGCCGACCAACGTGCCCGACAGGATCCTGCGGGCGATGGACTATCCGACGATCGATCACCGCGGACCGGAGTTCAATGCACTGGCCAAGAAGGTTCTGCGCAGCGTGCGGCAGGTCTTCCAGACCAAGCAGCCCGTGATCGTCTACCCGGCGTCGGGTACCGGCGCCTGGGAGGCAGCGTTGGTCAATACGCTGTCGGCCGGCGATCTTGTGCTGATGTGGGAGACCGGCCACTTCGCCTCGCTGTGGAAGAAGATGGCCGACAAGCTCGGCATCAAGTCGGAATTCATGGGCGGCGACTGGCGCAAGCCTGCCGATTCGGCCGCCATCGAGAAGCGCCTGAAGGAAGACAAGGATCACACGATCAAGGCGGTGTGCATCGTGCACAATGAGACCTCGACCGGCGTGGTGAGCGACATCGGCGCTGTGCGCCGCGCCATCGATGCGGCACGTCATCCTGCCCTGCTGCTGGTCGACACGATCTCCTCGCTGGGCTCGATCGACTATCGCCACGACGCCTGGGGCGTCGATGTCACCGTGGCTGGCTCGCAGAAGGGCCTGATGCTGCCGCCTGGCCTCTCCTTCAACGCGGTGAGCGAGAAGGCGCTCACGGCCTCCAAGGATTCGAAGCTGCCCAAGGCGTTCTGGAACTGGGAGGACATGCTCGCCGCCAACGCCAACGGCTGGTTCCCCTACACGCCGGCTACCAACCTGTTCTATGGCCTGAGCGAAGCCTGCGACATGCTGCTCGAGGAGGGACTCGACTCTGTGTTCGCCCGCCACGCCCGCCACGCCGAGGCGACGCGCACCGCCGTCACCGCCTGGGGGCTGGAGATCCTGTGCAGCGATCCCACGGCTTACTCGGGCTCGCTGACAGCGATCGTCATGCCGGAAGGCCACGACGCCGACGCCTTCCGCAAGGTGGCGCTGGAGAACTTCAACCTGTCGCTCGGCCAAGGCCTCACCAAGGTGGCAGGCAAGGTGTTCCGCATCGGCCATCTCGGCGACTTCAACGACCTCATGCTGATGGGCACGCTGTCGGGCGTCGAGATGGCCCTGGGCCTCGCCAAGGTGCCGCACAAGCCGGCCGGCGTGCAGGCCGCCCTCACCTATCTGCGCGACACCGCGCCGGGAGCGAGGCTTTAGCCGAGGCGGGCGCGGTGAAGCACGCGGACTCGACGAATTTCCGCAATTTCCGCAATTTCCGCTAGCGTTACGCCAATTCCGCGTAGTGTGCATTTGCGTTGCTGCCCCCAGATATTGGGCCACCGGTCAACGATGACCGGACGGCAAGTATACTATAGTACTACTACAGTAAAAGTCAAGTGAAAATTGGGCAGTCAGTCGCGGTCGAACTCGAGTTTTTGCGCACCACGTCGCGCAGAAACTCATCGCGCGGCAGACCAAACCCCAGTCGGGCGTGGCCCTTCTCGAGAGCATGTTTCGTATGAGCGTCTTGCCGGACCGCGGGCCTCCAGGTCCGCCTCATGTGCTTTGACGACGGCGTATATATGAGCATGAGCGGGCCTGGAGGCCTAAGGCGCATGTGAATGCGCCGAGTCCGGCAGAAGTGCCCTAAGACGCCCGTCGCGGCAGCCGTCCGTCCGATGCACGGACTTCCGCGACCGCCCGATCCCAGCCGGCGATCCGCTCGGGGCCGGCCGGGTGCGTATCCAGGATTCCGGTTTGCATCTGCCTCGACATCCTTGCCAGCGTCACCAGGAGGCCGCGCGCCTTATCGAGATCGACGCCGGCGCGATACAGGATCAACGCCGCCAGGAAGTCCGCCTCGCGCTCCTGCTCCTTGGAGAACGATATGCCGCCGATCGCCCCGCCAATGTTCGCTCCCGAGTTCATGGCGGACCGGATGACATCGGCGC
>DATHNU010001250.1:0-2334 GCA_035485695.1 Reyranella sp.
CCCTGCTGGGCGAGCCGGTGTTCTTCGATCAACGCGTCGGTCATCTCGAGCTTGGCCCGGGTGACGGCCGACAGCGGTACTTCGGTCTCCTGGCCGTCATCGAGGCGCAGTCTCACGACATCACCCTCGAGGCCGAGCAGCGTGCCCTTGAAGCGGCGCCGGCCCTCGACCGGCTGGGCGGTCTCCAGCCGGGCGAGGTGGCCTGCCCAGCGGGCGTAGTCCTTGGGCCGGGTCAGCGGCCGATCGATCCCGGGCGAACTCACTTCCAGCGTGTACGAACTGGGGATCGGATCCTCTACGTCAAGCACGGCCGAGAGTGCGCGAGCGACGGTGGCGCAACCCTCGACATCCATCGCCCGGCCGTCGGCCGGTTCGATCATGATCTGCAAGGTGCCGCCGCCCTTGCTCATGGAGACGCGAACCACCTCGTAGCCCATGCCGACGATGGTCGGGGCAACGATGTCTTCGATTCGACGCATCAATTCGGTCACGCGGGCCTGTTTTCTCGACGTTTGGGCTGGCGGGCGTTTCACAAATGAAAAGAGCGGGTTTTCGGCCCACTCTTTTTCTTTGGTTCGTCCCGCGAACCCGATGAGGATGGCGCGGATATAGGCGCACTGCCTTCAACTGGCAAGCAAATCCCGCGCATTTCTGAGCCTTTCCGGCGCGTCTTCGCCGACAATTCTTTCGTACCAGCAGGAAGGACGCGACAAAACGTGAAACAAAATCGCGGCTTAAGGCGAAATTATTTTAGATTCAATAACTTAAGGGTAGGTGGGATGACCCAGACGGCCTTCCGGGAATCGGAAGGATGTCTTGCCATTTATCTGTCTTCCTGGCGTCGGGTGCGGGCGGTATCTGCCGCCCATGATCGCTCGTCGACAACTTCTTTTGGGATCAGCCATCCTGGGCCCGCTCGCGGCCGCCCGCGCCGATGGTGCCGCGCGCTACAAGGCGATCGCTTTCGATGGCTTCCCGATCATCGATCCCTGGCCGGTTGCGTTGCGCGCCGAGGCGCTCTTCCCCGGCCGCGGCGGCCAGCTCATGGAGGCCTGGCGCACGCGGCAGTTCGAGTATACGTGGCTGCGCACGCTCTCCGGTCGCTATGCCGACTTCTGGCAAGTCACGCAGGAAGCACTGGTGGTGGCCGCCACCGCGAGCAGGCTCGATCTCACACCCGACACGCGCGACCGCCTTATGCAGACGTTTCTCGAGCTCAAGGTCTGGCCGGACGTCGCGCCAGCGCTCGCTCAGTTGAAAGCCCGCGGCATGCGCATGGCGTTCCTGGCCAACCCCACGGTCGAGATGCTCGAGGCGCCGATGCGGAACGCGGGTCTCGAGGGACTGCTGGAGGCGCCGCTCAGCACCGATCGCGTGCGGGCCTACAAGCCCGACCCGCGCGCCTATCAAATGGGGCTCGACGCCTTCGGCCTTAAACACGAAGAAATCGTGTTCGCCGCCTCCGCGTCATGGGACGCAGCCGGCGCCAAGGCGTTCGGCTATCCGTCCTTCTGGGTCAACCGCGCGAACCTGCCGGTCGAGGCGCTGGGGGTCGCGCCTGATGCGATCGGATCGGGCATGGCCGAGCTGGTGACGTTCATCGCCGGCTAGCGGCGAACCAGCCGCAGGAACACCGGCTTGTGACCGGCCAGCATCTTCCGTTCGTAGCGCGTCGCCGGCCAGTCGGCCGGCCGACCGCGCCAGTCGGCCGGGCGTTCGGCCAGCCAGTCGAAGGCCGGATGGGTGCAGGTGTGCTCGACCATCCAGGGCAGGTAGCTCGGATCGTCGGTCGCCAGCCGAAGCTCGGCGCCGGGGCGCATCAGGCCGGCCAGAATGTCGAGGGTCTCGCGCTGCACGAAGCGGCGCTTGTGATGGCGGGTCTTCGGCCACGGATCGGGGAACAGCACGAAGACGCGCGACAGCGAGCCGGGTGGCAGGGCGGCCATCACCAGGCGCGCATCGTCGGTGAACAGCCGCACATTGCCGACGCCGGTGCGCTCGATATGCGCCAGGCACTTGGCGACGCCGTTGAGATAAGGCTCGCAGCCGATCAAGCCGACACGCGGATGCTGCTCGGCCTGCCAGACGAGGTGCTCACCCGCGCCGAAGCCCACTTCCAGCCACACGCCGTCCGGCGGCAGTGTGCCGCCGAAGGCCTGGGCGAGAGCGATCCTGGCTTCATCTGCAGGCAGGGCCAGCAAAAGACGGGGCAGCAGCGTGTCGAGCAGCGACTGCTGCCCGGCCCGCAGTTTCTTGCCCCGTCGACGACCGTGCAGCGTGCGTCGACGGGCTTCGTCCATGAGCGCGCAGCCTTACATGATCACGTCGATCAGG
>DATHNU010001251.1:0-2607 GCA_035485695.1 Reyranella sp.
ACCTGCTGGCGGTCGAGCTCAGCCAGGGCCTGGGCATCTTCGGCGCGACCGGCCCCAACACGCCCAACGTGTCGCGCGCCGGCATGTCGAGCAATTTCACCAAGCTCACGTTCGACGCCTCGCGCAACCAGGCGCTGGGCGACAAGTTCGGCATCCAGGTGGCGGCGCGCGGCCAGGTCGCCTTCCAGACCCTGCCGGCCTCGGAGGAATTCGGCTTCGGCGGCCCGCAGTTCGGCCGCGGCTACGATCCCTCGGAAATCATCGGCGACCACGGCATCGAGGGCAAAGCCGAGCTGCAATACACCGAGCAGGATTGCCTGAAAGGCTGGGTCAGGACCTGCCAGCCCTACGCCTTCGTCGACGCCGGCTCGGTCTGGAACCTTTCGACCACCTTCGGCCAGCCCGCCTCGCAGGCCGGCGTGTCGGTCGGCGCCGGCGTCCGCGGCAATCTCAACGACCACCTCTCGGGCTACATCGAGATCGATGTGCCCCTGATCGTTCTCTACTCGCCGCAGCAAAGCAACGGCGCCCGCTTCTTCTTCAGCCTTCTCGTGCCGTTCTAGGGAGGTGCTTCAATGAGACAAAGAGAATGGATAGTGGCACTCGCGGCCACATGTGGCCTGGGCCTCGTGGTGCTCGTGTCGTCCGCCATGGCGCAGACGGCGCCCAAGCCGGCCGCCGCCGCGCCGCCTGCGGCCGCGTCGCCACCGGCCGCGACACCACCTGCCGCCGCCGTGGCCGCCGCGCCCAGCCGCACCACCGCGAGCTTCGGCGACTGGACGTTGCGCTGCGATCGCGTGGCCGATGCCACGCCGCCCAAGCGGAGCTGCGAGCTCGGCCTCACCGTGCAGCATGCCGGCGACCAGAGCGTGCTGGCCCAGGTCGCCGTCGGCCGGCCCGCGGCGGGCGAGCCGCTGCGCTTCACCGCCGTGCTGCCGGCCAATATCAGCGTCGGCACTGCCCCCAAGCTGGCCGTCGAGGGCAAGGACGCGGTCGACGTCGCCTGGGTGCGTTGCCTGCCGGGCGGCTGCATCGCCACGGCCGGCGTCGGCGACGACCTGCTGCGCAAGCTGAAAGCCGCCGCCGTGGCCGGCCAGCTCGAGTACCGCGACGCGGCCGGTCACGAGATCAAGCTGCCGATCTCGTGGCGCGGCTTCGGCGAGGCGTTCGAGGCGCTCGGCAAAGAAGCCGTGAACTGAAAAGGAAACATCACTTGCCGCGCCAGCTCATCCGTGGTCATTCCGCCGCGTCGCTTCCGTCCCCTCGCGGGGACGGCGCGTCTGAGTTCGGCCCGACAAATGCTCGCTACCGACTGGCGCCCTCCGGGGCGCCGGTGACGTCTCGTTTTTGGTGGATTGCTCGGGTCAGGGACGCGCGATGAAAAGCCATTCTGCTCGGTCGAAAGCCGCGAAGAAAGCCGTGCGCCGCAAGGCACGCGTGCAGGCCGCCGAACCCATAACGCTCGCCCGCCTGAGCCAGGGGCTGCGGCTCACCACCGCGCTGTGCAGCGTGTTCGTGCTGCCCGTGCTGTCGCCGACGACGGCGTGGGCGCTGCCGCAGGGCGGCGTGGTCGAGGCCGGCAAGGCCAAGATCATCACCAAGCCGACCAAGGTCATCATCATCCAGAAGACGCCCAGCGTGGTGGTCGACTGGAACTCGTTCAATGTCGGGGCCGGCGAGAAGGTGGTGGTCAAGCAGGCCGCGCCGACCTGGACCGAGCTCAACCGGGTGACCGGCGGCGGCGGCGCGTCGGTGATCAACGGCAAGGTGAATGCGCTCGGCACCGTGGCGATCAGCAATCCCTCGGGCATCACCTTCGGGCCGGCGGCCAAGGTCACGGCCGGCTCGGTGATCGCGACCTCGGCCAATATCCGCAGCCAGGACTTCACCGCCGGCAACTACAACTTCAACATCGCGGGCCATCCCGACGCCGCGGTCATCAACCAGGGCACGATCACGGTGTCCCAAGGCGGGCTGGCCGCCCTGGTGGCGCCGGGCGTGCAGAACTCGGGCGTCATCAACGCCCATCTCGGCAAGGTGGCGCTGGCCGCCGGCAACGGCTTCGCCGTCGACCTGCATGGCGACCGGCTGATCAACTTCGCCGTCGATTCCAAGGTCCTCGTGGCGGCCAAGGGCACCGACGGCAAGCCGCTGGCCGCCGCGGTCGAGAACAGCGGCACGATCAGGGCCGACGGCGGCGTGGTGCAGATCACCGCCAACACGGCCCGCAGCATCGTCACCAACGCCGTCAACGTGTCGGGCGTGGTGCAGGCGCAGTCGGTGGCGATGCAGAACGGCGAGATCGTGCTCGACGGCGGCGCCGGCGGCGGCGTGCAGGTGAGCGGCAAGCTCGACGTCTCGGGCCGCGGCGCCGGGCAGACCGCGGGCAAGGTCGCGATCACCGGCCAGGCGGTGAACCTCGCCGCGACCGCCAAGGTCGATGCGCGGGGCGCGGCGGGCGGCGGCACGGTGCAGGTGGGCGGCGGCCTGCAGGGCACGGGCACGCTCGCCCACGCCACGGCCGTCACCGTGGCCAAGGGTGCGAAGATCAATGCCAGCGCCACGCAGACGGGCAATGGCGGCACGGTCTCGGTGTGGTCGGACGGC
>DATHNU010001252.1:0-2419 GCA_035485695.1 Reyranella sp.
GCGCGTTCGCGGGCACTGATCTCGAGGCGCAGTTGAAGGCACGGGACGTCACCCAGGTCGTGATCGCGGGCGTCGCGACGGGAACCGGCGTCGAGTCGACGGCACGACAGGCATACGAACAGGGCTTCAACGTCACCCTCGCCCTCGACGCCATGACCGACCTGCGCCCCGAGGCACACGACTACAGCATCAGGAACGTCTTCCCTCGGCTGGGCGAGACCGGCACGAGCCGGCAGATCATCGATCTGCTGCCACCCAGGAGTGCCTGAGATGTCGTGGCTTCATCTCCTGTCGTACTTCCTGGGCGGCGCGTTCCTCGCCAACGCCGTCCCGCACGCGGCGAGCGGCATGATGGGCCGGCCGTTCCAGAGCCCGTTCGCCAAGCCACCGGGGGAGGGACTCTCCTCGTCGACGGTCAACGTGCTCTGGGGGTTCTTCAATACCGTCGTAGGCTACCTCCTTGTCGGCCGGGTCGGTGATTTCAATCCAAGGGACGCCGGCCACGTCATCGCCCTCGGCGCCGGCGCGTTCCTGATGGCGCTGATGTGTGCGCGGCTGTTCGGCCGCTTCCATGGAGGCAACCAGCCGCATTCATGAAGTCTCTCTTTGCTAGCGTCTTCCGGTCGCTGCGCGGCTTCAACTATCGGGTCTGGATCGCCGGCGCCTTCGTCTCCAACGTCGGCACCTGGGTGCAGCGGACGGCCCAGGACTGGCTGGTGCTGACGCAGCTCACCGATCACGACGCGTCGGCCGTCGGCCTGGTCATGGCGCTGCAGTTCGGGCCGCAGCTTCTCCTGCTGCCCTTTACGGGCTTTGCCGCCGACCATTTCAATCAGCGCAGGCTTCTGGTCGTCACGCAGGCGTCGATGAGCGTGCTCGCTTTGGCGTTGGGCGTGCTGACCGTCACCGGCCTGGTCGAGCTTTGGCACGTCTGCGTCTTCGCCTTCCTGTTCGGCAGCGCGGCGGCGTTCGATGCCCCCGTGCGACAGACCTTTGTCGCCGAACTGGTGGGCGACAAGGACCTGCACAATGCGGTGGCGCTCAACGCGACCTCCTTCAACGCCGCGCGGATGATCGGCCCGGCCGTCGCGGGCCTGGTGATTGCCGCGATCGGCACCGGCTGGGCCTTCCTGTTCAACGGCGCCTCGTTCGTGGCCGTGCTGGCGTCGCTCGCCTTCCTGCGCACCGCCGAGCTTCGGCCCAGTGCGCGGGCCCACCGCGCCAAGGGAAGCTTCACCGAAGGCTTCCGCTATGTCTGGAGCCGCCCGGATCTCAAGGCAATCCTGGTCATGCTGTTCCTGATCGGGACCTTCGGCATGAATTTCTCCATCTTCATCTCGACCATGGCGGTCAGCGTCTTCCATGCCGATGCCCTGGGCTATGGCCTGCTGTCGTCGATCATGGCGGTCGGCACGGTGGCCGGCGCGCTGTTGAACGCCCGCCGTGAAAGGCCCCGATTCAGCCTGTTGCTGGTCGGCGCCGGCGTCTTCGGGCTGGGCTGCACCTTGGCCGCCGTTTCGCCGGGCTACTGGTTCTTCGCCGGCGCGCTGGTCATCATCGGCGTGGCCGCGCTCACCTTCAACAACACCACGAACAGCCTGATGCAGCTCTCGACCGACCCGGCCATGCGCGGACGGGTGATGGCGCTGCGTGTCAGCGTCGCGCTCGGCGGCACCCCGATCGGCGCCCCGATCGTCGGATGGGTCGCCAACACCTTCGGCCCGCGCTGGGCCCTTGGCGTCGGCGCGGCGTCCGGTTTCATCGCCGCCCTTGTCGCCCTTTGGGTTTTGACGCGAGCGCACAAGCGAAAAAATGGTCAATGACACCGCAGCCACAATTAGGTGTGGATCAGTGCACCAGGCTGAGGCGTCCCCATGGAACTGGCCAGCGCCCGCTCGGTGACCTTCCGCCGTCGGGCGTCGAACTACGCTCGGTCAACGCCGCGGCGCCCGGTAGAAGCTACAGAATGTTTCCTTTGGCACGCCATCGCTGGGACGAACGATCCGGCCACGTGCTGCCGGCGAGTGCCGAGAGGCTGGAAACAATGGCGGCATCCATGACCGACCCTTCCAACCCGCGCTCGCCGTCGCCTTCGCAACGACAATAACGTCGGCAACGACATCCGGTCGGGCGAGCATCGCGATGTGACTGGTTGGGGATCGCGGTGATCTTCGCGCCCATCCGCTTTGACATGATCGCGGTTGCACCGCCTCCCCTGACCTATCCCCCGAGGGGGAGAGGAACATGACGCCTTCGGCGCTCCTGTCAGCGCGGGGACAGCCTCACCGCCGTCATGTAGCGGTCGCGGTAGTAGTCGCCGTCCAGGGCCGTGACCTGGACCGGTGAGCCGGGATGCGTGGCATGAACGAACTGGCCGTTGCCGGCATAGATGCCGACGTGGGTGAAGGTGCCGCGATAG
>DATHNU010001253.1:0-8499 GCA_035485695.1 Reyranella sp.
GAGCGAACAAACTGTCACCCCGAGCGAAGCGAGGGGCCTTTAAGGCCACGGGAAGGGTCCCTCGCTGCGCTCGGGATGACAAAGCGTGTCAGGTCGACAGCGCGTCTATCAGTTCCTGGCGAGCGGTGGTGGCGTTCTTAGCGTACCACGCAATGCCGCCGGGCAGCATCTTGGCGTAGTTGGCGGGATCGCCGGGATTGACCGCGTTCCACTCCGCGCCCAGCAGCTTCGAGGCCTCCGGATTGATCGGGCCGTAGCCGTTGGTCTTGAGCAGCTCGGCCTGGCCCGCCGGATCCAGGGTCGAGTTGATGAACTCCCAGATCGCCTTTCCGCCGGTGGCGCCCTTGGGCACCATCCAGCAGGCACCCCAGGAAATGCCTTCGTTCCAGGTCCAGTCGCAGACGCCCTTGGTGTCCTGCTTCAGCGGCCACGCGCGTGTGTTCAACAACTGGCCGAGCTGGGCCTCGCCGTTGCGGAACATGTTCTGGCCGTCGGCGATGACGTTGTAGTAGATCGTGTGCTCCTTGAGCTTCCTGTGCATGTCGAGCGCACGCTTCATGTCGATGGGATAGATCTTGTCGAACGGCACGCCGTCGGCCATCAGCGCCGCTTCCAGGACGCCATCGGGCTCGCGCCGGAAGGCGCGCTTGCCGGGGAATTTCTTGACGTCCCAGACATCCTTCCAGGTGGTCGGCACCTCGCCGCCCCACTTCTTGGTGTTGTAGGTGAGCACCATCGCATAGATGTAATTGCCGATGCCCCAGTCAACGGCGTGCTCGGGCCGCACCTTGCTCCGGTCGACGATCGAGTAGTCGATCTTCTCCAGCATGCCTTCGGGGCCAATCTCCAGCGCGGTGTGCAGGTTGCGGTCCATGACGTCCCACGTGACCTTGCCGCTCTGCACCATCAGGCGGATGCGGCTGGTCGAGGGACCCGTGCCGTCGATCGCCACCTTCCGATCGGGATATTTCTTGAGATAGGGATCGACCCAGGCGTTCTTCATGCCGCGCACGGCATCGCCGCCCCAGTTGACCAGCACCAGCTCGTTCTGGTCGGCCAGCGCCGGCGCCAAGGTGGCCGCGACGGGCGCCAGTCCCAGGGCGCCGCACATGCCGAGGAAGACGCGGCGCGGATAGACCTTGCCCTCCGTCCGCTCCACGAACTGCTCGATGTCGTCCCGGCGATCGCGCACGTCAGACATTGTCCAATCCTCCCTTCAAGCCGCCTCTTCCGTGGACAGGGGACGTTCCGTCCGCCGTGCCCGCACCGAAAGTTCCGCGATGAGAACCAGCAAGGTGAACAGGATCATGCCGGTCGCCACCACGGCGATGACGGGATCGAGATTGTCGTTGATGCCGTCCCACATGCGACGCGGCAGGGTGAACAGCGCCCGCCCGCCGATGAAGATGACCACGATCAACTCGTCCCAGGAATGGATGAAAGCAAAGATCGCGCCTGACAGCACGCCCGGCACGATATTGGGCACGATCACATAACGGAGAGTCTGGCCGACCGACGCGCCCAGCCCGCGCGACGCCTGTTCGAGCCGGGGATCGAGATTGCTGAGCGCCGCCGAGACGGTGAGCACCACAAAGGGCAGGCCGGTCACGGCATGGGCCAGCACGACGCCCAGCCCCGTGCCCACCAGATCGAGCGCGACATAGAGCCGGTAGATGCCCAGGGCGTAGACAATCGTCGGCACGGCCAAGGGCAGGATCATGGCGCTGCGCACCCTTTCGGAGGCGAGGGAAGCGATGCGCCAGCAGCCGACCGCGCAGAGCGTGCCGGCCGTCACCGCCATCACTGTCGAGACGGTGGCGATCCAGAGGCTCTGCCAGATGCTGCCGAGCCATTCGGGGCTCGACAGAAACGTCCGCCAGTGCTGCAGCGACAGGTGCTCCTGCGGCAAAGAGAGATAGCGCGTGTCGGTGAAGGAAACGGGAATCACGGCGAAGGCGGGCAGCGCCAAAAAGCTCAGCACCAGCCAGGCCAGCGCCGCCACGATGCCGGAGGTCTGCAGCCGGGTCATGCGCCACCCCTCATGCGCCGAAGAGGCGTCGCACGTCGATGACCCGCGACAGCGCCCACAGCGCGCCCAGCACCGAGATCATCAAGGTCGCTGCCAGCATGGTGCCCAGGCCCCAGCGCAAGGTGTCGTTGATCTGGATGGCGACATATTCGGCGATCATCAGCACCTTGCCGCCGCCCAGCAGCGCCGGCGTAACGAAGAAGCCCAGCGACAAAATGAACACCAGGGTGCCGGCGCCGATCAGGCCGGGCCGGGTGAGCGGCAGGAAGACCATGCGGAAAGCCTGCAGGCGGCTCGCCCCCAGGCTGCGCGCCGCGGCGACCAGGCCGGTGTCGATGCCCAGCATGTTGGCGTAGAGCGTAAGGATGGCGTAGGGCAGCATGACGTGGACCATGCCGATCAGCACGCCGGTCTCGTTGCGCGCCAGCGCCAGCGGCTCGTCGATCAGGCCGGCATCGATCAGCAGGCCGTTGATCACGCCCTGACTGCCCAACAGGGTCAGCCAGGCGAAGGAGCGCACCAGCACCGAGATCCAGAAGGGCAGCAGCACGCAGAACAGCATGATGCGCTGCCGCCGCGAGGTCGCCGCGCGCATGGCGTAGGCCACGAGGTAGCCCAGCAGCAGGGCCAGCAGCGTCGTGATGCCGGCGATGCGCAAGGTCGTGACCAGGGTCCTCTGCACCGAGGCGCTGGTGAACAGCAGCGCATAATTGTCGAGGCCGGGCTTGGGATCGGTGACGCTGGTCACCAGCACGTCGGCCAGCGGCACCAGGTAGAGCGCCACCAGCATCAGCACGGCCGGCAGCAGGATCAGCCAGTAGGCGGCCTGCGCGCGCGGCCGGCGCTCAGGCGACGAGGGCACGGCAATCCTCCGTCCGCCAGCCGATCTCGACCGCGGTGCCCGGCCCGAGCGCGCTCTGTCCCGCCGCGTTGGGCAGCTTCAGCACGAAGTCGTCGCGGCCCAGCGCCGCCAGGCGCACGCGCAGCTGATCGCCCAGGAACGTTGCCTCGACGACGCGTGCCGGGAAGCGATTGGCGCAGCCCTGGGCCGCCGAGCCCAATGCCACTTTCTCCGGCCGCAACACGAGATCGACCTTGCCGCCCGCGATGCAGGCGCCGACGGCCGTGGCCACGATCGTCTCGCCGCCCGGCAAGATCGCCGCACATTGCCCGCCGTCACGGCGCTCGACCGTGGCGGCAAGCGCGTTGCTCTCGCCCAGGAACTGGGCGACGAACAGCGAGTCCGGCTCCTCATAGAGGCGGCGCGGCTCGGCGACCTGGCGCAGCAGCCCGCTGCTGAACACGGCGACCCGATCGGACATGGTCATGGCCTCGATCTGGTCGTGCGTGACATAGACCATGGTGACGCCCAGCCGCTGGTGCAGGTGCTTCAGCTCGTACTGCATCTGCTCGCGCAGCTGGCGGTCGAGCGCGCCCAGCGGTTCGTCGAGCAGCACGAGGCGCGGCTCGAAGACCAGCGCGCGGGCGACGGCGACCCTTTGCTGCTGGCCGCCCGAGAGCTGCTGCGTGCGGCGGTCGGCGAGGCCCTCCAGCCGCACCATCGCCAGCGCCCGCGCCACCTTCTGCGCGATCTCGGCGCGGGGCAGGCGGCGCACCTTGAGCGGAAAGCCGATATTCTCGGCTACGCTCATGTTGGGAAACAGCGCGTAGTTCTGGAACACCATGCCGATGCCGCGCTTCTCGACCGGCACGCCCGTGACATCCTCGCCGGCCACGAAGATGCGGCCACGCGTCGGCTGCTCGAAACCCGCCAGCATGGTGAGCGTGGTCGTCTTGCCCGAGCCCGAGGGGCCGAGCAGGGTCAGGAATTCGCCCGCCTCGACCTCGAGGTTGAGGGCGCACACGGCGTCGACCTTGCCGTCGTAGCTCTTGCTGACGTCGATGAACCGGACCAGCGGTTCCGGACTAGCCGCGCTCATGCATCGACAATGGGGAGGACCTTTCGGCACTGTCGAGCGAATTCCGTGCCAGACCTTTCAGGCCATGGCGCTCCGCTCGGGTCGAGTTTTGGCGCGATATGGTGCCCCAAAACTACCGGCTTGAAGCGGGTCAAAAGTAATACTTGATTTATTCAAAAGTGACACTTATATAGGGTGTGACGACGATCGGAGAGTATTACCATGGCCGGCGGACGACCCAGCGTCTACAAACCAGAATACGCTGAAGCAGCCCGTTCATTCTGTACAATGGGCGCCACCAACGAGACCCTCGCCGCACAGTTCGAGGTATCGCGCAGCACCATCGGTCGATGGATCGCCGCGATTCCAGACTTTAGACATGCTGTACAGCAGGGCCGCGAGGCGGCCGATGGCGCCGTGGTGTCCGCCCTGTTCGCGCGCGCCACGGGCATGGAGCGGAAGATGACCAGGGTCTTCTGCCACAACGGCCAGCCGATCACGGTGGACTACATGGTCGAGCTGCCGCCTGACGTGCGCGCCTGCATGTTCTGGCTGCGCAACCGGCAGCCCCGGCAGTGGCGCGAAAGCCGCCCGCTGGCAGATGCGGGAGCCGACATGGATGTCGGCGAGCCGGCGGAGTCCGGTCGAAGCGCGCAGGCCGAGGTCGCTGAAGGCGCGGCCGCACCCGAAGATCAAGGCGAAGCCGACGCGGCTCTGCTGATTGACGGATCGCTAGCGGAAATTGCGCAAATTGCCGAAACCCCTCCTTCGGCCGCCCCCGAATCCGGCACTGATTGGCAAAACGCTAGCGGAAACTGCGGAAACTGCGGAAACCCCCTCGCCGGGGGGCGTGCCACTCCGGTGGCGCGTCACTATCTGGAGCGCGGGCCTCCGGGTCCGCATCATGGTTCCGAGCGGACTCGGTCGGGGGTAACCCCCGACCTGAGGAGGTCCGCGCCCCGCCTGAACGCGCCATGGAAGCGGCGCACGCCCAGCGAAGAGGCGCCCGCTAGCTGCTCTCGCTCGACAGCACGTCACCGAACAGTTTCCACGTCTCGCCGTCGAAGCGCGCCAGCTGGACCGACTGGATGGGATAGAAGTCGGTCGGGCTGGTGTTGATCTTGATGCCGGGCAGCAGGATCGGCACCACGAGGTCATGCATGCTGGCGGCCTGTTTCATCAGGTTGGCGCGCGTGAGGTTGTCGCCGCACTCGGTCAGCACGTGGCGCATGGTCTCCGACACCGAGTAGGCATAGGTGTAGGAGGCATCCGACATGTTGCCCATCGGGATGTACTTTTCCATCCACGCCTTCCATTCGAGGAAGTCCGGCGCGTTGGCCCATTGCGGGTCGGTCGGATCCTTGAGGTAGGCGGCGGTGATGATGCCCTTGCTGTTGTCGAGGCCCGCGGGCTTCAGGGTCGAGGCGACGGAGGCCGCGACGTTGGCGAGATAGTGTTCGGGCTTCCAGCCGAGATCGGCGACCTTGCGGATCGCCTGGGCCGCAGCCTTGGGCGCAGCGTCGTTGAAGAAGACCGTGGCACCTGAATCCTTGAGCTGGATGATCTGACTGTCGACGGTGGGATCGGTGACTTCGTAGCTCACCGTGGCGACGAGCTGCTTCACGCCCTCCGGCCCCAGCCCCTTCTGGAAGCCATTGAGGTAGTCCTTACCGGAATCGTCATTCTGATACATCATGCCGATCTTCTCGCCCTTGTGGTTGGCGAGGATGTGCTTGGCATAGATCGCGGCCTCGGTGGCGTAGTCGGGCTGCCAGCCCATGGTCCACGGGAACTCCTTGGGCATGCCCCACTTGGACGCGCCGGTCGCCACGAAGAGCTGCGGCACCTTCTTCTGGTTGAGGTACTTCTGCACCACCGTGTTGGTGGGCGTACCGAGCAGCTGGTAGATCGCGAAGACTTGGTCGTCCTCGACCAGCTTGCGCACCATCTCGACGGTCTTGGGCGGCTGGAAGCCGTCGTCGTAGGTGATGAAGTTGATCTTGCGGCCGTTGACGCCGCCCTTGTCGTTGATCATCTGCCAGTAGGCGGTGATGCCCTTGCCGATGATGCCGTAGGCCGACAGCGGCCCACTGTAGGGATTGGTGTGGCCGAGCTTGATCTCCTTGTCGGTGACCCCCGGGTCGTACTTCTTCTGGGCGCGGACGATGGATGGCGCGAACGCGAAGGCCGCGCCCGTGGCGACGAGCGCACGGCGTTTGATTCTCGACATGGCGATTCCTCCTAGGCGCCCCGTTGCTCGGGGTCGTGCCAGCAGTCTAGCGGCTTGGTATGGCCAAAAAAAAGCGACCGGATCCGGTCGAGCCGCTACGCGGCCAGTGCTTCAGGCGGTGTGAAGGGCAGGCCGAGCGCTTCGGCGACCGGCCGGCAGGTGAGCTTGCCGGCATGCACGTTCAATCCGTTGCGCAGATGCGGATCGTCGGCGATGGCCTTGCGCCAGCCCTTGTCGGCCAACGCCAGCACGAACGGCAGGGTGGCGTTGTTGAGCGCAAAGGTCGAAGTGCGCGCCACCGCGCCCGGCATGTTGGTGACGCAGTAATGCGTCACGCCTTCCTCGACGTAGGTCGGATGCGAATGCGAGGTCGGTCGCGAGGTTTCGCAGCAGCCGCCCTGGTCGATGGCGATGTCGACGATCACGCTGGCGGGCTTCATCGACGCCACCATCTCGCGCGTGACGAGCTTGGGCGCCGCGGCCCCCGGCACCAGCACGGCGCCGATCACCAGGTCGGCGCGGCGCAGGATGTGGCCCAGCGCATCGCGCGTCGAGAAGATCGTGCGCAGGCCGGGCATCTGCGCCGCCAGCCGGCGCAGCGCCTCGGCCGAGCGGTCGACCACGAACACGGTGGCGCCCATGCCGAGCGCGATGGTGGCGGCATGCGTGCCCGATACGCCGCCGCCCAAGACCACGACCTCGGCCGGCGGGACACCCGGCACGCCGCCCAGAAGCACGCCGCGCCCGCCTGACGTGCGCTCGAGATAGCGCGCGCCGACCTGCGGCGCGAGGCGGCCGGCGATCTCCGACATCGGCGTCAGGAGCGGCAGGGTGCCGAAGGGCGAGGTGACCGTCTCGTAGGCGATGGCGGTCACGCCGCTCTTGAGCAGGTCGTGCGTCTGTTCCGGATCGGGCGCCAGATGCAGGTAGGTGAAGAGCACCTGGCCCGCCCGCAGCCGCTTGCGCTCGGGCGCGAGCGGCTCCTTGACCTTCACGATCAGCTCGCTCGACGAGATCTCGGCGGCGTCGGCGGCAATCCGCGCGCCGGCCGCCAGGTACTGATCGTCGCCCAGCCCCGCGCCCTGGCCGGCGCCGCGCTCGATCAGCACTTCATGGCCGTGATGCACCAGCTCGGCGACCGACGACGGCACCAGGCCGACGCGATCCTCGTGGTCCTTGATTTCCTTGGGGACGCCGACACGCATGGCTTCGCTCAGAGCAGATGGCCGGCGCGCTCGGCCTTGGTGCGCAGGTAGTTCTCGTTGTGCCCGTTGGCGGGAAAAGAGTGGGCCACCCGCTCGGTGACCTCGATGCCGTAGCGCTCGAGCTGGGCGATCTTCTGCGGATTGTTGGTCATCAGCCGCACGCGCTTGATGCCCATGCGCGCCAGCATGGTGGCGGCCGGCGCATAGATGCGCTCGTCGGCATCGAAGCCCAATTGTTCGTTGGCGTCGATCGTGTCGAAGCCGTCGTCCTGCAGCTCGTAGGCGCGCAGCTTGTTCACCAGGCCGATGCCGCGGCCTTCTTGCGCGAGATAGAGCAGCACGCCCGAACCCTGCTTGGCGAGTTCGGTGATGGCGCCGCGCAGCTGCAGGCCGCAGTCGCAACGCAGCGAGCCTAAAAGGTCGCCGGTGAAGCACTCGGAGTGGAGGCGGACGAGGACCGGCTCGGTCGGGTCGATCTCGCCGACCACGATGGCGAGATGCTCCTTGCCGCCATCGCTCGGCCGCCAGGCGAGGATGCGGGCGTTCTCCGCGCCCTCGAGCGGCACGTGCGCCTGCGCCACCTGCTGCAGGTTCTTCGAGGCAGTCTCCTCGTAGCCCAGCACGTCGTTGGCATCGACATAGATCAGGTCCTGCTCGCGCGCCCAGGCGCGCCGCTTGTTGCCGTGATCGCGGCTGAGCGGCCCCAGCACGACGGCGGGCAGCAGGCGGGCGAGCTTGGCGAGCTCGATGGCTGTCTGGGCGATGCGTGGCGCGTGGCTGACGACCGGCCGCGACAGGGATCGCAGGGCGACGTGGCGACTCGCCCCGGCGCTTTCGTGCGGCCGCAGGATGACGTCGACCGGCACGCCCTCGGGCAGGTCGAGCGTGATCGGCTTGTTGGTCTCGCCCAGGCCGCCGGCAATGTGCGGCGGGATCTCCATGCCGATTGCCTCGGCGCGGCGGCGCGTGGTGATCAGCACCGGCGCATCCTGGGCCAGCCCCTGCAGGCGCTGCAGGGCGAGCGGGCCGCAGGCTTCGGCGGCGACCACCAGGCCGGCGGCGCCGTCCTCGTCGCGCAGGACGACGATGCCGCCGCGGCGCAGTTCGGCCAAGGCG
>DATHNU010001254.1:0-2809 GCA_035485695.1 Reyranella sp.
TCGCTGGTGTCGATGGCCTGCCTGATCGGCTTCCTCAAGATCTGGCAACCCAGGACACTCTGGCTGTCGCCGGCGTTGCGCAGCCGCGACGATTCGGCGGGCACCATGCCGGCAAGGCCGCCCTCCTCGGCAGAGAAGGTCACGACCGCGGAGATGTGGAAGGGCCTGACGCCCTGGATCATCGTTTGCGTCGTGCTGCTGGTGTGGGGCAGCGACTGGTTCAAGGTGCCGATGAACAAGATCTTCATCTTCAACTATCCAGTCGAGGGCCTGCACAACATGATCAGTAAGGTGCCGCCGGTCGTGGCGAAGCCGACGCCCGAGGGCGCGGTGTTCGCCTTCACCTGGCTCACCTACACGGGCTCCGGCATGCTGATCGCCGCCATCCTGTCGGCCATCGTCATGCGCTTCTCGCCTGGCCGCCTGATCAAGGCCTACGGCGAGACGATCTGGGCGCTGCGCTACTCGCTCGTGACCATCGCCGCCATGCTGGCGATCGGCACGCTCACCCGCTTCTCCGGCATCGACGCGACCTTGGGCCTGGCCTTCGCCCATGCGGGTTTCCTCTATCCCTTCTTCGGCACCTTGCTGGGCTGGCTGGGCGTGGCGCTCACCGGATCGGACACCGCATCGAACGTGCTGTTCGGTGGCCTGCAGAAGATCACCGCCGAGCAGCTGGGCCTGTCGCCCATCCTGATGGCCGCGGCGAATTCCTCGGGCGGCGTCATGGGCAAGATGATCGATGCACAGTCGATCGTCGTGGCTTCCACCGCCACCAACTGGTTCGGCCACGAAGGATCGATCCTGCGCTTCGTGTTCCTGCATTCCATTGTGCTGGCCTGCCTGGTCGGCGTGCTGGTGATGCTGCAGGCCTACGTCTTCACCGGGATGGTCATTCACCCCTAGCCCGGCGCAATGGACGCCCTGGTCGGTTAACCGGCCGGGGCGATGTCGACGATCTCCATCGATTTGATCTCGTCGGGCTCGCCCGCATAGATCACCAGCGCCACCGTCTCGCTGCTGATCATGGCGCTGTGTGGCTGGCCCTTGGGATTCAAGCCGTAGCCGCCCGACCCCTGCGCACGCTGTCCGCTCTTGGTGCTGCGGCCGCCCTCGAGCGAGAAGACGTGCTCGTCGGACAAGGCCGTCGCCACGATCTTGATCAGCTTGCCGGGCGGCGGCGAGAATTTGACCAGCCAGGCGATACCGCCCCCGTCGGAACGGCGATCGCTCAGCACCTTGAGCTGCACGAGATCCTTGCCGTCATACACCGCCGCCGGACCGTAGAACGGCACTGCCGACGTCCAGTCCATCGCCGTGTAATCGACGTGTGTTGAAGCCATGACATCCTCCTAGGCTTGCCGAGGCACACTGTAATGGTCCGCTCCTGACTACGTCTTGTCAGGAGCGATGCGCGGCCCCGGCATCGGGCAAGCGCCGCGGCGAGCCTCGCCGTTCGCTAGCGCTCGTATCCGGGCTTGCCCATCTTTGACGCGGTGCCGACGGGCATGCCGTCGATGGCCCGCGGCGGCGGCTCGACAGACGTGAGCCCGTTGCGCACCACTTTCACGCCGTCGATCGCACAGGCAAGCGCCTCCACTCTCTGCATATCGGCGTAACACCGCACGCTGCCGCTCAACGTGACTTCACAGTCCTTCACCTCGACTGTGATTGCGCTGGCATCGAGCCCTTCGGCCAGCGCGAGCTGGCCCAGGATGTGCTGTCTGATGCTCGCGTCGGACTGTCGGTAGCCGGCGGGCTCACGCGCTTCCAGCGCATCTTCCTCCGCCATGGCGGGGCGAGGGGTATCGGTCATGCGCAATCTCCCTGGGCTCCTGCGAAGCAACGGACAGATCAGGAACGGGTTGCCTTGGCTTTTCGCTTGCGGCTTCCCGAGCGACCGGCCTTGCCCCGGGCGCCCGCCTCCACGACGGGCAGTTTACGGTCGCCGGCGTTCACACGACCGGGTTCGATGAAGGAAACCGGGTCGCTCGCCGGGAAGCTGTCCTCAAGAGCCTGATCGAGCTTGTCTTCGACCTTGGCTTTGAGAGTCTGGTGGCTCTTGGCGGACATGTCCCTCTCCGTGTCGGGGCGAACGGGCTTCCGAGATGTGGGTCCTGCTGCCGCAAATGCCAGCGCAACAAACGTCGGCCCTGGGCATTATTGGCGCATGGCCAAGGCAAGCCGCAAAAAGACCGCCGCGAAGAGCGCCACGGGGACCACGCATCGCCGCGGCGGCCGAAAATGGTCCGCCAGGGTGACCCGCGACAGCCATGCGCTCGCCCTCGACAAGGGCGTGTTCACGCTCAAGAGCCCGCGCGCCATCGCCCGCTCGCTGAAACGTTCGGCGGAACGCAGCCATGCGCGCAAATCTTCGCCGCAGCAGTCAGCGCTTTCGATGCTGACTTTCTATGTCAATCGCGCCGGGACGAGCCTGTCGGCGACGCGGCGCAGGACGCTCGAAGCCGCCAAGGGCGAGTTGCGCCAGCTGTTCGGCAAGGGCAAGAGCCCGCGCGCCGCGTGAGCCCTAGCCGTGCGGCACTTCGAACAGGTGCCGGATCCGGGCAACCAGGCGGGGCACCGAGCCCATGTCGTCGGCGGCCTCGTCGACGGGAGCCGGGCCGAGCTTGGCGCGGCGACAGAGCGTTACGCTGATTTCGTCGGCAATACCGGGCCGCTCATGCATGAGCTGGGCGAGCCCTGCTTGCGAGACTTCGTAAATGACGACGGCCGTCAACGCCCGCACCTTTCCCTTTTCGGCAGCACCAGTGAACACCCCGCCTTCGCCGAAATAGTCGCCGGGCGCCAG
>DATHNU010001255.1:0-2582 GCA_035485695.1 Reyranella sp.
GAACGTCTCGATGGATTTCATCAGGATCGGGTGTGGAACCAGGCTGTTGTAAGTGTAGCAGAACACCCAATCGACGGGCTGGCGTTTTTGTTGCGTTTCCATCGCCCGCAAAACCGTATCGACGGTGCCGACATAGGCATAGCCCATGGCGATGACCTCCTCGGAGGTCGGGAACTTGCCGGTCTTGGGGTCCTGCATGCCGCGGCGGAAGCCGAACGGCTCGAACCAGGCGCGGCCGGAGAACTGGCCGGAATCGCGCCACAGCGCCATCGCCTCCTCGTCGGTGTCGGTGATGATGACATCGCGCAGCACACCCACGCCCTGCCCCTTGGGCCTGCCGGAGACCTCGGAATAGACGCTGTAGAGCTTCTCTTCATAGACCGGCAGCATCGGCGGCAGGATGGGCGTGATGCCCTCCCGGGCGCAGAAGCGCACCGTGTTCTCCGAGCTGGCGAAGGGCTGAAACAGGGGCGGATGCGGCTTCTGCAAGGGCTTGGGGACCACGCCGACCGACGTCAGGATTCCGTCCTTCACGCCCTTGCCCCACTTGGCCGTGGTATCGAGCGTCCACGGCGTCGGACCGGCTGGCACTTTCCAGAACTTGCCGTCGAAGGTCAGCATCTCCTCGGTCCAGCATTTCTTGACGATGCGGAAGTTTTCCTCGAAGGCCAGGCGATTGGCGTTGTCGATCTCGTCATGCTGGTTGGGCAGCGCGCCATGGATGCCGTGCGTCTGCTGCGCCATCACATCGACCCAGCGCCGCTGGTAGCCGCGCGCGAAGCCCGCATTGGCGCGGCCGCCCGTCATATGGTCGAGCATGGCGATGTCTTCAGCGACGCGGATCGGGTTACTGGCCGGCAGCACGATGCCGAGCTGGCCCACGCGGATGCGCTTGGTCTGCATCGCGAAGTAGAGATCGAGCAGCACCGGATTGTTCGAGAGCTCGAAGCCCTCGATGTGGAAGTGATGCTCGGTGAAGCTCACCGAATCGTAGCCGAGCTCGTCGCCGAGGCGGATTTGCTCGGAAAGCTCCTTCAGCATGCGCTGGTAGAAATCGGGATTCATGCCGGCCATGCCGGCTTCGATCTCGGCGCGGCTACCGATGCTGGGCAGATAGAACAGCGAGGCTTTCATTCACTTTCCTTTTGGCGTGGCGGCGATGCCCGGGACATGGTTGAGGATCGAGCGCGTGAGCCCGCCATCGACCAGCAGCGCATGGCCGGTGATGTAGCTCGCCTGCGGACTGAGCAGGAAGGCGATGGCGTCGGCGATATCGCCCGGCTTGGCGACCCGGCCCAACGGCACCAGCTTGGCCCGCCCGCGCACCAGCTTGGGCTGGCGATAGATCGCATCGGTCATCGAGGTGTGCACGAAGCCTGGGCAGACGGAATTGGCGCGGATGCCGTCGGGCGCCCATTCCATCGCCAGCATTTCGGTGAGCATGACGAGGGCCGCCTTGGCCGGGCTGTACGCGCCGGTCGGCACCTGCGGCATGATTCCGGCCATCGAGGCCAACATGACGACCGCGCCGCGCGATCGCTTGAGATGCGGATACGCCGCCTTGGCCAACAGCCAATTGGCCCGGAGGTTGACGTCGAAGATGCGGTCCCAGGTCGCGATATCGAGATCGACCAGCTTCCCAGGTGCGGTGATGCCGGCGTTGCCGACGATGGCATCGATGCCACCCATCGCCTTCACGGCCACGGCCACAAGTTTGGCGGGCTCGCTGGGCCGGGCCATGTCGGCCTTGAGGGTGCGTACCTTGCAGCCTGCGGTGCGCAGGTTGGTGGCGAGCGCCTCCAGTTCGTCGAGATAGGCCACGTCGCAGAGGGTGAGCGCCTCCGCGCCATCGGCGGCGAGTTTCAACGCCGTGGCACGGCCGATGCCGCGGCTTGCGCCGGTGATCACGACCCGCATCGCTGCCTCCCCTCAAATCCCTCCCCCGTATAACGGGGGAGGGGTTATTGAATGGATGGTGGCACGGTTCCCGGCATGGGGTCGATGGGCAGCAAGTGATCGAGGCCCGCCAGCCTTTCGTAGAGCGACGCTGCCTGCAGCAGCGCCGCTTCGCCGCGCGGCTTGCCCACTAACTGCAGGCCTACCGGCCGGCCGTACTGGTCGAAGCCGCAGGGCACGGCGATAGCCGGGCAGGTCGTCATGGTGATCACCGAATTCACGGTCGAGCCGGCCATGTAGTTCTCCGGCTTCTTGCCGCCGATCGTCTCGGGATGGCGCAGGTTGACGTCGAACGCCGCGGTCGGCGCGCCGGGCGTCACCAGCAGGTCGTATTTCTGGAAGAACTCGACCATGCGGCGGAACAAGGCGGCGCGTTCGCGCTCGGCCCAGGCGAGCGCGGATGGGGTCTGATTGAGCCCTCGTTCGGTGTTCCACACGATGTCGGGCTTCAGCTTGTCGCGATGCTCTTTCAGCTGCAGCTCGCGGTCGACGACGAAGGCCTGGCTGCGCAGGTTGAGGAACGCCTCGTCGATGGCGCCGATGTCGGGCGAGGCCTCCTCGACGATGCAGCCCAGCTCCTCGAAGCGCCGTGCCGCCTTGGTGCAGATCTCGCGCAACTCGCGGTC
>DATHNU010001256.1:0-2560 GCA_035485695.1 Reyranella sp.
GGCCGAGCTCATTCCCATGCAGCTGGGCCCGATCGGCGAGACGCTGCGCGCCTGCCTGAAACGCCATCCGGTCGAGACGCTGAAGGAAGACGACTTCCTGATCAACAACGACCCGTTCGAGGGCGGCCAGCACATTCCCGACGTGTTCATCTTCACGCCGATCTTCGTGGGCGGCAGGGTCGTGGGCTTCGGCGCCTCGGTGGCGCATCATCTTGATCTCGGCGGCGGCGCGCCCGGCCTCAATATCCACGCCTCGGACGTCTACCAGGAAGGCATCCGCTTCCCGCCCTCGCGCTACAGTTTCAAGCACGACTGGAACGGCGGCTCCTTCGAGCGCCTGGTGACCGCCAACGTGCGCGTGCCCGACCTCACGATCGGCGACTTCAACGCCCAGTTCGCCGCCAATGCGATCGGCGTGTTGCGCGTAAAACAGCTCTGCGAGCGCTATGGCGCCGACAAGGTCGAAGCGGCGATGGCCGAGATGCAGGACTATTCCGAGCGCCGCGTGCGCGCCGCCATCGCCCAGGCGCCCAAGGGCACCTTCTACGGCGAGGACGCCGTCGACGACGACGGGCTCAGCGACGATCCGCTGGTGGTGAAGGCCAAGGTCACCATCGCCGAGGATTCCGTCGAGATCGACTTCGAGGGCACCTGCGCGCAGGTCAAGCGCAACCTCAACTGCCCCTATTCCAGCACGCTGTCGGCGGCGCTCTCCTGCGTGAAGTCGGTGCTGACCAGCCCCGACATTCCCTACAACGAGGGCATGGCGCGGCCGATCACGATCAAGGTGCCCTACGGCTCGCTCCTGAACCCGCGGCCGCCGGCGCCGGTGCGCGCGCGCATGATCCCGGCCTACCGCGTGTTCAACGCCGTGATGAAGGCGATGGCCCAGGCGCTGCCCGACAAGGTGATCGCCACCGGCTTCGACTGCACGACCGCCTTCTGCCTCTCCCA
This sequence comes from Reyranella sp., assembly GCA_035485695.1. Lineage (GTDB taxonomy): Bacteria > Pseudomonadota > Alphaproteobacteria > Reyranellales > Reyranellaceae > Reyranella. Next base: position 955 of record DATHNU010001256.1, read on the forward strand.
GCTCGGCGAGAAAGGCTACAGCGTCTACCTGGAAATTTTCGGCGGCGGCTACGGCGCCTCGAAGGGCGCCGACGGCTGCGATGCCGTCGATTCGCCGCTCAGCAACTGCTCCAACGCACCGGTCGAATCGCTCGACATCGACTACGATTTCTTCCGCATCGTCGGCTACGAGCTGGCGCCCGATTCGTTCGGCCTGGGCGCGCGCCGCGGCGGTGCGGGCTTCACCCGGCGCTGCGAGATCCTGAAGGATGACGTGCAGCTCGCGATCTACTCCGACCGCTTTCGCCTGGCGCCCGAGGGCCTTCTAGGTGGCGAGCCCGGCCAACGCGGCTATTGCCGCATCCATCGCGCCGACGGCACGGTCGAGGAACTGAAGAGCAAGGCCGCCGTCGATCTCGCCAAGGGCGACATCGTGGAGATGTTCGTGGGCGGCGGCGGCGGCTTCGGCCGGATCTCGGAACGGCCCGATGCGATGATCGACCGCGACCTGGCCGACGGACTGCTCACCCGCGATCCGAGGGCAGCGCGGAAGCTCGCAGCGGAGTAATCTTCTCCTCCCCCGTCTAACGCAGATACAAAAACCTCCGTCGTCTCGACCAAGGCCCGAAGGGCCGCGCGGAGAGACCTTCTGTCCCCGATTAACTGCTTATCGTTTAAGCAAGGTCTCTCCGCTCGGGCCTGCGGCCCTCGGTCGAGACGACGGAATTGGCACATGCGATAGATCTGCCCCGTATGACGGGGGAGGAAACTAATAGGTTTTGTACCCCAGGAACTTGCCCGACATGCCGATCTTGACCCGGTCGCCCTTCTGATCGGGCTGGCGTTCCATCGTCATGTCGAAGTCGATGGCGCTCATGATGCCGTCGCCGAACTCCTCCTGGATCAGCTCCTTCCAGGTCGTGCCGTAGACCGCCACCAGCTCGTAGAAGCGATAGATCAGCGGGTCGGTCGGCGGCACCTGGGGCAGCGAGCCGCGGTACGGCACCTCCTGCAGCAGCAGCGTCTCTTCCTTGCCCAGCCCGAACAGCTTGGCGGCCCTGGTCGCCTGCTCCTTGGTCATCTTCATCTGGCCCATGCAGGCCGCCGTGACGATGATCTTCGAGGCACCGCCGATCTTGTTGGCGATCTCCTCCCAGGTGAGTTCTTTCATTCGCTTGGCCGTGAGGATCTTTTCCGTGACTTCAGCTCGCTTCATTTGTCATCTCCCTTGGACACTCGCTCATGCTCCTCTCCCCCGAGCGGGGGAGAGGAATTTGAGATGCAGATTCTGCCTTGCATCAGTGCGTGTGCCGGAACGGCACGATCTCGGCTGGTGGATTGACCGCCGCGAGGCCCGGCTTCACCTGCTTCAGGCGGCGCGGGTCGTAGCTGCCGTCCGCGATCTCCTGGTCGAACGCCCGGGAGCGGTTGACCAGGAACTCCACGAGATGGTTGCGGATGGCGTAGTACTGGGGATGGCGGTGCAGGTCGTTCCGGTGCCGCTCGTTCCGCGGCATGGTGTTGACCACGATCTCGGCGATCCGGGCGCCCGGTCCGTTGGTCATCAGCACGATCCGGTCGGCCAGCAGGATCGCCTCGTCGACGTCGTCGGTGATCATGAACACCG
>DATHNU010001257.1:0-4916 GCA_035485695.1 Reyranella sp.
AGGGATTGTCGGTCGGGAAGGCCTTGGCCATGACGCGCTCCTGCGGTGGGGAGTTAACGGTAACGCTGTGTACGCATGAACGCTATCAATACACACTGTTCCCCGCAAGAGGATTTTACCCTTTATTCGCCGGGCGCGGGCTTCGGCAGGGCGGCGCCCGCTGCTGCGCGCCCCTCGATACGCCGGCACAGGAAGTAGCCTGCGATCCCGATCGCCAGGATCAACAGGCCGCAGCCGAGCTGAGTCGCCACCGCGCCCATCAGGTCGAAGAACCAGGTCGCCACCAGGCTCGACACCATCATCGCGGCCGCCATGACCACCAGTCGGAGCCGAAAGACGCGGGCGATGTCGTGGCCGTGGAACACGGTCTGCATGCGGGTGATCATGGGCACGAAAAAGAACGGCCCGCCCAGCCCGGCCAGCAGCGCGCCCACCATCATCGCCGGCAGCAGCCGATCCGGCGGCAGCAGCCAGACCACCAGGGCAAGAATGGAAAAGCCTATGCCCATGACGACATAGCCCAGGAACATCGTCGACATCGGACGGCGGAAGCGGACGCTGGCGGCTACGATGTTGCCGCTGACGTCGCCCACGCCATAGGCGCCCATGACGAGCGCGTAGGCCGCAAGTCCACCGAAGCCCAGGAAGGTCGGCTGGTATTCGGTCACGATCAGCGCGATGGCGAGGCTGAGCGCCACCATCCACGGCCCGTTCAGGACCGCATTGACGATCAGGATGGCGCCCATGCTGGGCTCGCTCAGCATCAGGCGAAAACCGGCAGTGAGGGCCTCCCAGGCGCCGCGCCAGCCGGGGCGCATGCGCACCGGATCGCTCTGGCCGCCGATCAGCCGATCGCGGGCGGCATAGAGCGCCCATCCCGAGACCAGGAAGCCCAGCGCGGTGGCGGTCAGGAAATGGATGACCGGCAGGAAGATGTGCAGCAGCGCCGCCACCATCGGGCCGAGCAGGCGAGCGATGCGGTAGGTGGCGTCGAACAGCCCGTTGATCGCCTGCTGGGCATTGCGGTCGCGCACCAGTGTGGGGATGGTGGATTGCAGCGCCGGCGAGAAAACCATGCGCAGCGACGCCAGGCCCACCGAGGAGATGATCAGCAGGGTGATCGACAGGCCCGAGAAGTAGAAGCCGACGACCGGCAGCAGGGCGAAGGCAGCGCTCCAGGCGCGCGAGCCGATCATCGCCCGGTCGGGGCGCCAGCGGTCGAACAGCACGCCGCCGAACAGGCCGGCCACCAGCATGGCGATGTACTGCACGCCGGTGACGAGACCCGCCATGTTGCCGGCGACTTCGACCGCCAGCCACACGCTGGCGACGCGGAACAGATCCTCGCCGATGGTCGAGGTGCAGAGGCCGGACCATACGGTCAGCACGGCGCGGTCGGTGAGGGGGCGGAAGACGGGGAGCATCAGGCAAGCATCGCGGAGACGTGCAGGCGTATCGCATGTGACACCTCCCGTCGTCTCGACCGAGTGCCCCCTCGACTTCGCTTGGGGCAGGCTCCGTCCCGAGTGGAGAGACCTTCCTCTCCCCGATAAGCAGCTTATCGGGGAGAGCAGGTCTCTCCGCTCCGCGCTTCGCGCTCCGGTCGAGACGACGGAAGTCGCCGCTAGCCCTGGGGCTGATAAGGGGCGCGTTGATACCAACGCGTGCCCTGCGATCACTTCTCCCACACTCCGCCGTCCTTGTTCTTGTAGCCCAGCGACAGGTAGGCGGCGTCGACCAGCGACTGGCCGCGCGCGTTCATCAGCAGGCCCGGTCCCATCTGGTTCATCGTGTAGCCGAAGGAAAGACCGGCGGCGGGATCGGCGAAGCCCAGCGAGCCGCCCGCGCCGACATGGCCGAACGCGTGGGAGCCCAGGATCACGCTGTCGACGTCCTCGCCGAACAGCTTGGCGCCCATGCTGCGCTTGCGGTTGTCCATCGACTTCATGAAACCCAGTGCGAAGCGGGTCGGGATACGCAAGGTGGCGTCGTCGTGCGTGGCCATCGAGACCTCGCCCATGCGCGCCAGCGTCTTGCCGTCGACCAATTTGCCGCCGCCATTCGCCAGCGGCGCATACATGCCGGCCAGGCCGCGCGCATTGGTGACGCCGTTGGCCGCGCCGATTTCGGCGGCATGCGATTCGCGGGCGTTGGCGCCCTTGGTGTGCCAGGCGCCGATGTTGAAGAAGAACAGTGAGGCGATCGACTGCTTGTCGGTGCCGAGATCGCGCATGAAGGGCGTCACCGCATCGGCGGCCTTGTAGACATAGGGTGTGATCGGCGCGACCTGCGGCTCGATCTCCTCGGGCAGGCCGATCCAGAAATCGAGTCCCAGCGGCTTGGCCACCTCTTCACGGAAGAATGTACCGAGTGAGTGGCCGCTGGCGCGCCGCACCATCTCGCCCACGGTCCAGCCGAAGGTGAAGCCGTGGTAGCCGTTGCGCGTGCCGGGCTGCCAGAACGGCACCTCGTCGGCCAGGCGCGCGGTCATGTAATCCCATTCGAAGGGTCCACTGTCCTTCACCGGCGCGCGCAACGCCGGCACCGCCGAGGAGTGGTCCAGCATCATGCGCGTGGTCACGCGCTCCTTGCCGTGCTGGCCGAACTCGGGCCACAGCTCGACGACCGGCGCATCGAGGTCGAGCTTGCCGCGGCTTGCCAGCGCATGGGCGCAGAGCGCCGTGGCGCCCTTGGTGCAGGAGAACACGACGCTCACCGTGTCCTTGGTCCAGGCCGCGCCGCTCTTGGGATTGGCGATCCCGCCCCACAGATCGACGACCGTCGCGCCGCCCACGGTCAGGCAGACCGAAGCGCCGATCTCGCCGTTGCTGTCGAAGTTCTTCTTGAAGGCTTCGGCCACGCGCTCGAAGCCCGGCTTGCAGAGTCCGTTGGTCATCGCGCTGCCTGGTTCGGCATCGGCAGCTTGAAGGCTTCGAGCAGGAAGCGCGCGGCGTGCGACAACGCCGTGTCGTTGATGCCGTGGCCGACACCTTCGGCGATATGGAGACCGACCTTGACGCCGTTCTGTTGCAGCGCCTCGGCGGCGCGTTCACTCAGCACGTGCGGCAGCATTTCGTCGCTGTCGCCATGCGCCAGCAGTATGGGCGGCCGCGACTTGATCTCGTCCTTCAAGACCTCCGGCCCGGCCAACATGCCGGAGAAGCCGACGATGCCGGCGAGTGGCCTGGCGCGGCGCAGGCCGACATGCAGCGCCATCATCGTGCCTTGCGAGAAGCCGACCAGGCAGGTCTTGCTCTCGTCGAGCCCATACTCGGCCATCTTCTCGTCGAGGAAGGCGTCGACGAAAGGCGCCGCGCTGCGCACACCGGCCAGGGTGAGCGCCGGATCGCCGCGGGCAATCGCGAACCACTGGTAGCCCGTGGGATTGCCTTCGCAGGGATAGGGCGCGTTGGGCGCCAGGAAAACAACGTCGGGCATCAGCGGCGCCAGCACCGGCGCGAGCCCGATCAGGTCGTTGCCGTCGGCGCCGTAGCCGTGCAGCAGGACGACGAGGTGGCCGGGCTTGCCCTTGTCGTGCGGGCCGTAGCTGGGGCCTTCGAGCTTGGTCATTTGGCTTTGGCCTCCTCTTTGAGCTCCTTGAGGGGCTTGGGACCCCAGTCCGGCATGCTGCGGCGATAGTGCCAGAGCAACAGCGCCGCGGCACTGCGCCAGGGCCGCCACTGCTCTGCGATTTTGAGCAGCCGCTTGGCGTCGGGCCGCTTGCGCAGCTTCTTCAGATGCTGCGCCGCCACCACCAGACCGAGATCGAGGCCCGGCATGATGTCGGGCCTGCCATGGGCGAACATCAGGTAGATCTCGGCCGTCCACGGTCCGATGCCCTTGGCCTGGCACAGCATGGCTGTGGCCGCCGCGTCGTCGAGTTCATGGAGGGCGTTGAAGTCGATGCGGCCCGCGACGATATCGGTGGCGAGGCTGCGGCCGTAACGCGTCTTCGCGCCCGACAGACCGACGGCGCGCAGCGCTTCGTCGGAGAGCGCCAGGAAGTCGGCTGGCTCCATGCTCGGCACCGCCGCCTCGAGCCGCAGCCAGATGCTGCGCGCGGCATGAACGGAGACCTGCTGGCCCACGATCGAGCGCATCAGGCCGCTGAAGCCGGTCGGCATTTCGCGCAGCTCCGGGTGGCCGACCTCCTTCAGGATGCGCGCGAAATCCGGATCGACCTTCGCCAGGTGCCGCATCGCCTTCTTGAGATTGGCGGAATCGAGAACCACTTGAGCTTTTATCGGCATGATGGGCCCGGCATAGCACGCCGCACGAGGCCGCTGTAACGTCGGATGATGCCCCCTGTCCTGCAAAGCGTCGTCACGCGTTTTGCTCCCAGCCCGACCGGCGAACTGCATCTCGGCTCCGCCTACTCGGCCTGGACGGGCTGGCATCGTGCGCGCGAGGCTGGCGGCAGGTTTCTGGTGCGGATCGAGGACATCGATAGCCGCCGCTGCAGGCGCGAATACGAAGTGTCGATTCTCGCCGACCTTAAATGGCTGGGCTTCGAGTGGGACGGCGAGGTGCGCCGCCAGTCCGAGCATTTTGCCGACCATGGCAGGGTGCTCGACCAGCTCGACCGGCGCGGCCTCGTCTATCCCTGCTTCTGCAGCCGCGCCGCGATCGAGCGCGAGCTGGCGGCCTCGGCCAACGCGCCGCACGGCCAGCTCCATGGGCCGGACGGACCGCTTTATCCCGGCACCTGCCGACATCTGTCGGGGGCGGAGCGACGCGAGCACATCGCGGCGGGCCGCGAGCATTGCCTGCGCCTCGATTCGGAGCGTGCGGCTGGGGAAGCCGGTCCCTATCACTTCTTCGACGAATCGCTCGGCCGCATCGAGGGTCAGCCGCGGCTGATGGGCGACTTCGTGATCGCGCGCAAGGACACGCCGACCAGCTATCACCTCGCGGTC
>DATHNU010001258.1:0-2630 GCA_035485695.1 Reyranella sp.
GGAAGAGCAGCAAAGCGAGCAGGGTGTGCGCCCGGCGTAGAAAAGCGAACAACATTGGATCGACCGGGCCGAGCGGCGGCAGATGGACGGCGCCGAACAAGGCGATCGGATAGCCGCCCGCCGAGAGCATCGTCCAGCCGACCAGCGGCAGCGCGAACAGCAGGGCGTAGAGCACGAGGTGCGAGGCGCGGGCCGCTGCCTTCTGCCAGATCGGCAAATCGTCGGGCAGCGGCGGCGTACGGCCGGTGAGCCGCAGGCACACCCGAAGAGCGGCCAGGCAGAGGATCAGGATACCGAGCGGCTTGTGCAGGTCGATGAGCCAGGTCCGCATCTCCGACACCGTCGACACCATGCCGATGCCGATGAACAGCATGGCGATGACCAGGATGGCCATCAGCCAATGCACGAGGCGCAAGGCGAGCGGGAACTGCGTGACGACGGGCTTCATGGCGCGCCCCGACGGGTCTCGGGGTTCTTTGACGCCGCGCTGGGGTCCACCGGCTCGCCGTCCCGCCGCGTGAGGGAGACGGCATAGACGCCCGAGCGCGCCGGCAGCAGAGGGTCGTCCGAGGGCGATATGCCTGACGGCAGGATCAAGGGATCGAACGTGATGTTGCGACAGGGACCGATTTCTTCGGGCTCGGCGCGATTGATCGTGAGTGTGCCGACGTCGACGTGCGGGCGATCCGCTGGCCAAGCCTTGGTGGCGTCGTTCAGAGGGTCGCCCGGCTGGGCAACCGTGAGCATCATGTGCCAGCGCAGCGGGCCCTGGCGCAGACGCCGGACGACATCGACGAACAGGAAATCCGGCGGCAGGTCCGCGAGCTTGCTCTTGTCGAGCGCTTCGAATGGCGTCTCGGGCACCAGCGACCAGCGGACATGCCGGGTCTCGCCGGCGGCGTTGGTGAAGCGAAAGGAATTGATGCTGTAGTAGGTGCCGTTGGCGAAGCTCGACGGCAACGGCGCCTCGCGTATCCAGTCCATGAAGGCCCGCGTCTCGGGATGATGGGCGAGGAAATCGGCGGCCCGCGCCGGATCGGGCTTGCCGGTTGCAGGATCGGGCGCCGTGGCGAGCTGGAGATCGCGGAAAGCCAGCGGCGTGGCGACCACGAAGATCGGCGTGTCGTCCAGCGCCATCCGCCACTGCTCGCCATTCGCCTGCGTCAGGCTGAGCGCCATGGCGTGGAAGACGAGGCGTCCATCGGGCGCGTAGGGCTGGCCGCCGCCGGTCGAGAACCGACCGATCACCGGAACCTCGCCCGGCATGAACAGCTGGGCTTTGGAGAGCGCGGCTCCGTTGCCGTTGGCCTGGAAGGTCCCCTCGATGCAGAGCCCCTTGGCGTGGGCGCGGCGGAAGCCCGGATGTACGCCACTGTTGGTTTGCAGGGAATCGACGATATCCGCCGGGGTCAACCGGTGCGGGGAGAGCCATCCGGCGGCGAAGGCGAATCCGGCCGTGAAGATCAGGAGGATGACCCCAATCAGCGCCAGCCGGAGGAGCAGGGTGGAGGTGATGCGATTCACGGGCCCGCTCCATTTGTCGGGGGTTCATGGCCGAGTGCCGCTTCGAGGCAGCCGATGATCCTCCGGCTGTCGACGGGCTTGCTGAAGAACCCAAGGGCGCCCGCTGCCGCCGCGCGCTGGCGGATCCGGTCTTCGGCAAAGGCAGTGATGAATATGATCGGTATGTATCTCTGCCGCGCGTGCAGCTCGCTCTGCAGGTCGAGCCCGCTCATGCCCGGCATCTGGATGTCGGCAATCAGGCAGGACGTGTCGTCGAGGCAGGGTGAAGCGAGGAAGGCCTCGGCTGAGGCGAACAGACAGGCCTCGTAGCCGAGCGAACGAACGAGGCTGCTCATCGCGGCACGTACGGAGTCATCGTCGTCGACGATGGAGACTACGGGAGTTCTCGACAAGCAAACGATCCTTGATTGGCAGACGGTCGCGAATGTTCAGAAGGCAAGAGTGCCGGATCGCTGCCAGCCGTTAAATCATACGGACGTTTAGGCTTGCTGCGCCTTTGGCTTATGCAGGCCCAGGCTCTCCGCCATCCTCACGAGATCTGCAAGCGAGCGGGCGTTCATCTTCTTCATGGCGTGGCCGCGATGGATCTTGACCGTGATCTCGCTCAGGCCGAGTTGGCCGGCCACCTGCTTGTTCATCAGTCCGGTCGTGACCAGCGCCATGACTTCGCGCTCGCGCGGGCTCAGCAATTCGTAGCTGGCCCGCAGCGACGCCGCGGCATCGTCCGCCTCGCGCGCCTGCCGATCGCGCTGCAAGGCGGCGGCCACGGCGTCCAGCATGTCCTGGTCGCGGAACGGCTTGGCGAGAAAGTCGACGGCGCCGGCCTTCATGGCGCGCACCGACATCGGAATGTCGCCGTGGCCGGTCATGAAGATGATGGGGATGTGGATATTCGCCTGCTGGAGCTGGGTCTGGAAGTCGAGGCCGCTCACGCCCGGCAGGCGGATGTCGAGCACCAGGCAGCTCGCGGCCTCCGGCCGCTGGCGCTGCAGGAACTCGGCGGTCGAGCCGAACAGCTCGACCTGCAGGTCGACCGAGCGGAACAGGCTGCCCAACGCCTCGCGCACCGAGGGGTCGTCGTCGACGACGAACACGACCGCAGGAGC
>DATHNU010001259.1:0-2312 GCA_035485695.1 Reyranella sp.
TTGTCGCCGCCTCGGGATTGAAGCAATGGGGAGTTACAGGCCTGTTTCCGTGCCGGGAGATCGGGGGTACAGCCGTAACTCGATGACCGCGAGGCGACATCGGCCGATCTCGCGGATGGGTCAGTCGGCCAGCCGCGGACGATCGATCAGGGCCATGGTGGCGCCGCCGGCCACCGCGGTGATGGGCAGCAGGGCCAGGAGGACGCCTGACGCGCCCGCGCCGGCGCCCAGCAGCGCCGCCGCAAGCAGCGGACCGAAGATCGCACCGAGCCGGCCGACGGCCACGGAGACTCCCACGCCGGCGCCCCGCATCGACACCCCGTAGTAGCAGGGCGCCATCCCGTAGAGCGGCAGGGGCGCGGCGGCCACGAAGAAGCCGACGGCGAAGCCCGCGAGGGCGGTGGCCAGGAAGCCTGAATTCACGACGGCCAGAGCGACGAGCGATGCGAACAGGCCAAGGTACCACAGGCCGATCATCCGCCGCCGCCCGCGCCGGTCGAGCAGATCGGCCAAGATCAGAATCCCGACGGCCCCGCCGATGCCGAACAGCATCGAGACGAGACTGGCGTGAGGCTTGGAAAGGCCTCTGTCGCCGAGCAGCGTGGGCAGCCAGTTGAGCAGCACATAGAGCGCCAGCAAGGAGGCGAACGACGCGGCCCATAGCAGCAGGGTGGCGCTCGCCCGCCCGCCGCCGAACAGGATCCAGCGGAAATCACCGCGCGCCGCCGCCGTCGGCAGCGCCGACTGGCGCGCCTCGAGAAAGGCCCGTGACTCGAGGAGGGCGAAGGCGGCGATCGGGGCGAGCGCCAGGGGCGCCAGCCCGCCGACATAGAAGATGGCCTGCCAGTCCAGATTGGCCGCCACGATCCCGCATGTGGCGCCGCCGAACGGAATACCGCAGGTGATGCGGGTCACCAGGCCGGCGCGGCTCTGCGGCGCCACGGCTTCGGCGGCCAGGGACAGCAGGTTTGGGAGGGCGCCGCCCAGCCCCAGGCCCGCCGCGAGGCGCACTGCCAGCAGGGCCTCGAAGGGCCTGACCGCGGCCGTCGCCAGGGAAAAGAACCCGAAGATCACCAGACAGGTCACCAGGGTCCATTTCCGGCCGAACCGGTCGGCGAAGCGGCCGAAGATCACCGCGCCGACAAGCAGCCCGACGATGCTGGCGCTAAACAGCGGTCCCAGCTGGTCCCGCGTCAGCCCGAGCGCGGGCGCCATCCTCGGCGCGGCCACGCCCATCGACACGATGTCGATGCCCTCGCAGAGAATGGCCAGGAAGCAGAGCGCCAGGGTCAAGCGCTTGCGCCAGCCGCTATCCGTGGCCCGGGCCCCGGTCATGGATTGTCCCCCACCCGCGGGCGTTCTGTCGAGGTCGAGGGTCGAAAGACCAGTGTGGTTGAATCCTCTACGAGGCATGGCTTCAGTCCTTGCAGTCGTCGGCCAGCAGAGCGACCATCGCCCCGCTTTCGATCATGTGCATGGAGGCGCCGTCCTCCATTGTTATCTCCAGGGTCGGGACACAGCGGTTCGGGTTCTTGCGCAGATCGGCCGGCGTGTACTGCACGGCGTCGAGCAATGGCACGATTTCGACCTCGAACGCGTCGCCGACAAGCTCGTGCAGCGGCCGGCCGGCGCGGCCCGTCGAGCGCCGGTGCCTCACTGATAGGCGGCGTCCAGCAATCCCTTGATCTCGTTGACCGTGACCGGCCGCTCCACGATCTTCTCGTGCGCCACCTCGTCTGCGACCGCCTCGGCGATGTCGTGGATTTCGGCGCGTTCGACGCCGGCGGCCTTGAGCGAATGCGGCACGTCGAAGCCGGCAATGAAGGCAGCCACCTTGTCGGCTGAGGCGAGCGCCGCCGCCCTGGGATCGTCGAACGGCACGTCCAGTGCCTCGGCGATGCGCCGGAAGCGCTGCGGCGCCACGTCGGCCATGAAGCGCATGACGTGCGGCAAGGTGATGCAGGAGGTGACGCCGTGCGGCACGTCCCAGTGCGGCCCGATCTTGTGGCCGAGCGCGTGCGACACGCCCATCCGCGTACTGAACCCACCGAAGAAGGAGTGCCAGGCGGCGATTTGGCACCAGCCACGCTCGGCGAGACGGTCGGATCCCCCGCCGACCGAACCGGGCAGATGCGCCATCATCAGCCGGATCGCCTCGGCGCCGAGCGTGTCGGTGAAGGGCTGGGCGCGTCGAATAGATGCCCTCGATCGCGTGGTCGAGGGCCCGCATCCCAGTCGCAACCCAAAGCCAGTCCGGCGTGTTGAGGCAGAGCTCCGGATCGTAGATGACGGTGCGATGCTGGAGGCGCGCA
>DATHNU010001260.1:0-2973 GCA_035485695.1 Reyranella sp.
CCAGCGCAAAGGCTGGTGCATCGGGCACGCTGAAGGCCTCGACCTGACCGTCGTCGGCCACGGCCTCGAGCCTGGCGCGCGGCGCCAGGCGATCGACGCCCTGGGCATGCAGCGAATTCACCGTCACGCGGCGCTCGCCCAGCAGGCTGTGCAGCAGGCCGCCTTCGACGATGTCGACGTCGTGCGCCGGCGCGTAGTTCACGTCGGTGTCGGGCGACTTGGGCGAACGATGATCGCGCCGCCCCTCGACCTCGTGCACGAGTTGATAGAGCGAGCCGCCCAGCGCCACGTTCACTTCCTGCAGGCCGCGGCAGATCGCGAACAGCGGCACGCCGCGATCGATCGAATGACGGATCAGCGGCAAGGTCGTGGCGTCGCGCGCCGGATCGTGCGCGGTGCCCGGCCGGCTGTCCTCGCCCTCGTAGTGATGCGGCTCGACATTGGACGGGCTGCCGGTCAGCAGGACGCCGTCCAGGCCATCGATCAGACGATCCAAGGCCTCGATCGTGGCCGTCTCCTCGCCGAATTCGGGGCCGATGGCCGGGATCAGGATGGGCAGGGCGCCGACGGCATGGATCATGGCCCGGACGTATTTGTCGCCCACCGTATGATGCCAGCCGCCGCGGCCGTTTTCCTTGAGACAGGACGAAATGCCCACCAGGGGGCGCACAGAAGATCGATCCATTTCCTCGCCGGACCGTGCAATAAGGGTGCGGCCATCATCGTCTTTGGGCGATGCCTTGGCAATTGCCGCGCCTGTGCCCCTGCCCGCGCCTTGTGCAGTGCAGCCCTGCATGGTACCGCCCCGCCGCCGAAACAGCGAAAGCAAGCCATGACAACGACCCCTCCGCCGTCGCCGCCTCCCGCTCCCGCCCAGGCTCCGGCCGGCCCGCTCATCATGCACGGCCAGTACATCAAGGACCTGAGCTTCGAGAACCCGCGCGCGCCGCAAAGCCTGATCGAGCAGACCCAGCCGCAGCTCTCGCTCAACGTCCAGGTCACCAACCGCCAGTTCGACGCCAAGACCTTCGAAGTGGCGCTGTCGATCGAAGCCAACGCCAAGACGGCGAAGGACGAGCCGCTGTTCATGCTGGAACTGGTCTACGCCGGCACCGTGACCCTGGGCGACGTGCCGCAGGACGCCTTCGGCCCGCTGCTGTTCATCGAGACGCCGCGCCTGCTGTTCCCGTTCGCCCGCGCCGTCGTCGCCAACGCCACGCGCGAGGCGGGCTTCCCGCCGCTCAACATCGCGCCGGTCGACTTCGTGGCGCTCTACCGCCAGCAGCTCGAGGCCAACGGTGGCAAGATGCCGGGCGTCACCCCCGGTGGCCCGGTCGGACACGCCTGAGATATCTGTCCGAATCCAGCCTCCGATAGTCGTGGTCATACTGCCGCTGCTCTTCTGCGAGTATCGGCATGCATACGCCACAACATTGCTCAGGCTCGTCAACGACCAGAAGTGATCGGTGCGTGCACTACAGTGCGCGCAAGATAATTCTTTCGCACCGGCATGAGGCCGCGAGAACCTGCGGGTAATGCATGCAGCTGCTGGGCTTATGTCAGGCTTTCAGCCAGAGCGGATCGCTGAGCTGCAGCATGAACGCGGCATGCGCGGCGAGTTCCGCGGCGCTCGGCATATGCGGCCGCGGCGGACGCACCGGACGATTATCGACGGTCAAGCCGATCACCGTGACCGCGGCGCCCATCTCGGGAGCGAGGCCGAGGTCGCGCTGCCGGCCGCCGCTCAGCTCGAGATAGACTTCGGCCAGCAGTTCCGAATCGAGCAGCGCGCCGTGCTTGGTGCGGCTGGAATTGTCGATGCCGAAGCGTTCGCAGAGCGCGTCCAGGCTGGCGCGCTGCCCGGGGAACTTGCGCCGCGCCATCGACACGGTGTCGATATAGGCGTTGGTCAATTTCGGCAGCTTGACCCTTTCGAGCTCGGCATTCAGGAAGCCGATGTCGAACTGAGCATTGTGGATCACGAGCTGGGCATCGGCGATGAACGCCAGGAACTCCTCGACGCGCTCGGCGAACAACGGCTTGTCGGCCAGGAATTCGTCGCTGAGGCCGTGAATGTCCTGCGCCCCCATCGGCATGATCATTTCGGGGTTGAAGTAGGCGTGGAACGTCCGCCCCGTGGCCACGGTGTTCAAAAGCTCGATGCAGCCCACTTCGACCACGCGATGGCCGGCGAGCGGGTCGAGGCCGGTGGTTTCGGTGTCGAGGACGATCTCACGCATGAGACTCTTCTAGCCTATTTGCGGCGGGCTTGCGCAAGACGGGCTGTGTGTTTCTCCCGCCAAGGATTGGGCGGCCAGAAGCGGCCGCGCCGGCGCCGAAGTTCGGCCACCGCCTTGGCGAGAGCGGCGCGCGTCGGCGCCAATCCCAGTCCGGTGGGGATGACGATGTCGGCCTTGTGCCGCTTCAGGACATCGGGGACCTGCTGGCGCAGGATGCCGTCGAGCCGGTCGGCCGTCATGCCCGGCCGTGCCATGACCCGATGGCGCTGCAGGAAGACGGGCGCGCTCACCACCAGGGTGGCGTCGACCCGCTGATCGCCCAGGCCCTCGAACAGCAGCGGAATGTCGAGCACGACCAGCTTTTCGCCCCGCCGCGCCGCGCGCTTCAGGAAGGCACGCTGCCGTTGGCCGACCAGTGGATGGACGATCGCCTCGAGCGTGCGCAGCGCCGCCTTGTTGCCGAACACCCGTGCGCCCAGCGCCTGGCGGTCGAGGACGCCGTTCTTCACGACGCCCGGGAAAGCCGCCTCGATCGACGGCAGAGCCGCGCCGCCCGGTGCCTGCAGCGCATGGACGGCGGCGTCGGCGTCGTAGACCAGCACCCCCATCTGCCGCAGCATTTTAGCCGCGGTCGACTTGCCCATGCCGATGGAGCCGGTCAGGCCGACGATCATCATCGAACGCTGAACGCCTTCGGCCAGATCAGGGGACGATGACGGTCTGCCCTGTCGTC
>DATHNU010001261.1:0-4636 GCA_035485695.1 Reyranella sp.
ACGATGGGCGCCGAGGCGCCGGGCTGGGGCCTGGTGGCCAACGAGTCCTATACCGGCACTGCCCAGGTCGGTACGTCGACCTACACCTTTGCTGGTCGGGCGCTCAATGCGCGCGCCATGGCCTTCAACGTCGCCCCCGAGATCTTCGGTCAGTTGAAGTCGGGACTGCAGTTCGTCGTCACGGTGAACCAGAAGCGTTATGCGATCAGCCTGGACGGCATCGAGGCGGCGACCCAGCGCACGCGAGAGTGCGTGCGCCAGTACGCCGATACCGCCCAAGCGCCAACTCGAGCGCCAACCCAAGCGCCAGCGCCGCCTCCGGCGCAGGCGTCGGGCGTGTCGCCCTCAACGTCGGCCTCGTCGTCGGCCGCAGTGCCGTCAGCTTCGCTGGTGATGGCGATCCAGGGCCTGCTGGCGCGGCTCGGCTATGACCCCGGGCCGATCAACGGCGAAGTCGGGCTAAGGACAAACATCGCGATCGCGGCGTTCCAGAAGAGTTTGGGGGAACGCGGCGACGGGATGCCCTCCGAGGGAGTGCGCGTCAAGCTCGAGAAAGTTGTCGCCGAGCGCGCGGCCGCAAGTGCGCCCAAGCCGAAGGAGAAGGCGGTAGCGGCGACAGGCACCGGCTTCTACATCTCGTCGGACACGATCGTGACCAACTTCCATGTGGTGGATGGCTGCGCGGAGATGCGTCTGCACAAGAGCGGCGCCGACCTGGGCGCTGCGCAAGTGCTTGCGACCAGCCGCGCCGACGATCTTGCGGCGCTGCGTGCGCAGGCATCCGCGAAGAGCTTTCTGAGACTGCGCATCGGTGCGCCGATCAAGGCCGCCGAGCCTGTGCTGGTCTTCGGCTATCCGCTGGCCGAGGCGCTCTCCTCGGCCGGCAACACGACGGTCGGCAACGTCACGGCGCTCGCCGGCTTGCGCGACGACTCGCGCTACATCCAGATCTCGGCCGCAGTGCAACCCGGCAACAGCGGCGGCCCGGCGCTCGACGAGGCGGGCCGGTTGATGGGCGTTGTCGTGGCGAAGCTGAATGCGCTCGCGGTCGCTCGCCTCACCGGCGACATTCCGCAGAACGTGAATTTTGCGATCAAGGTGGCGACGCTGGCGTCCTTCCTCGAAGCGCACGGAGTCGGCTACACGCCTGCCGACGTCGTGGCCCGCGAGCTCAACGTCACCCAGCGCGCCGAGCGCGCGGAGGCCAGCAGCATCCAGGTTGCGTGCTGGAAGTGATGGCCAGGCTAACCTTGAGCGATTGAGCTGCAGGCTCAGTTGGCTTGCCGCCGGGCGGGGTTGCGGGCGCGGACCATCATGGATGCTCGCGAGGCAGGGCTATCGCACGTGACCATTTAATCCGTCATCCCGAGCGAAGCCGCCCAACGGGCGGCGTAGTCGAGGGACCTCGTCTTGTCGCCGAGGCAACGAAAAGGTCCCTCCACTGCGCCTCGCTGCGCTCGGCTCCGGTCGGGATGACGGAGTTTTTAGTCTCCGCGGCCCATGCTTCGAGGCGGCCGCGGAGCCGGGCCGAGCGGCGGCCTCCTCAGCACGAGGTGTTGTTGTGTCGAACAGCCGACCTAAACCACCGGGCTCGCGCCGCCGTCGACGTTGATGGCGACGCCGGTGATGAAGGAGCCGGCGTCCGAGCACAGGAAGCAGGCCATGCGGGCGAATTCCTCGGACTTGCCGATGCGGCCGATCGGGATGCGGCCCTTGGCCATGCCCTCGAGGAACTGCTCGTAGCTCTTGCCGTCGTTAGCGGCCTTATGGCGCCGCGCCCACTGGTCGCTTTCGATCAGGCCGACCAGCATGGCGTTGATCAGCACATTGTGCGGCGCGTTCTCCTTGGAGAGCGCCTTGGTGAGGGCGAGACCGGCGGCGCGGCTGACGCTGGTCGGCGTCGAGTCGGCGCCCGGCGCCTTGGCGCCGATATTGAGCACGTTGACCACGCGGCCCCATTTGCGCTCGCGCATGCCGGGCAGCGCCAGGCGCAGCAGGCGGATGGCGGCGAACAGCTTCAGGTCGAGGTCGCCCTGCCAGTCCTCGTCGGTCACCGTGTCGAACGCCTTGGCATGGCTGATGCCGGCATTGTTCACCACGATGTCGACCTTGCCGAAATCCGCCACCACCTTCTTCCAGATGTCGGCGATGGGCTGTGCCTTGGCGACGTCGCAGGAATAGGCCTCGACCTTGGCGTTGGTCTTGCCGGCGGCCTTGGCGACCTCGGCTTTGGCCGCGGTGAGCGCGTCCATCTTGCGCGCCAGCAGCGCCACCGAGGCGCCGGAAGCCGCGAATTCCTTGGCCATGGCCAGGCCCAGGCCGGTGCTCGAGCCGGTGATCACGGCCACGCGGCCGTCCATGCGTACGTCCATTGCTTCCCCCTCTGATGGTCCAAAAATCTATGTCTTGAGTGTAGCGATTGCGGCCAGAACGCGCTCGGGGGTCGCCGGCGCATCGAGCCGCACTGCGGTCCTGTGATCGCCGACGGCGGCGATGGCGTCCTTGAGGGCGGTCCACACGGCCGTGGCGAGCAGCAGCGGCGGTTCGCCGACCGCCTTGGAGCGGAAGATCGTGGCCTCACGCGACGGCGCATTGTCCAGCATCCGGACGTTGAACACCGCGGGCACGTCGCGGCTGCCGGGAATCTTGTAGGTCGAGGGCCCGACGGTGCGCAGCCGGCCCTCCTTGTCCCACCACAGCTCCTCGCAGGTGAGCCAGCCCTGGCCCTGCACGAAGGCGCCCTCGATCTGGCCGAGGTCGATTGCGGGATTGAGCGAGGCGCCGCAATCCTGCACCAGGTCGGCGCGCAGCACGCGGCTCTCGCCGGTCAAGGTATCGATCGCCACTTCGGCCGCCGCCGCGCCGAAGGAGAAATAGAAGAACGGCCGGCCGCGCATCGCCGCGCCATCCCAGTGGAGCTTGGGCGTCTTGTAGAAGCCGGTGGCCGACAGCGACACGCGGCCCATCCAGCAGAGCTGCGCCAGCTCGCCGAAGCCCAGGACCTGGTTGCTGCCCGGTTTGGCGATACGCACGGTGCCGTCGGCGAATTCGATGTCGGCCGGTGCGGCACCAAAATGCTCGGCGGCGAAGGCCACCATGCGCTGCTTGAGGGTGTTGGCGGCCTCCCAGGCCGCCCAGCCGTTCAAGTCCGAGCCGGTCGAGGCCGCGGTCGGCGAGGTGTTGGGTACTTCGGCGGTCGAGGTGGCGGAGGGCCGGATGCGGTCGACATCGACCTTGAACACCTCGGCCACGACCTGGGCCACCTTGACGAACAGCCCCTGCCCCATCTCGGTGCCGCCGTGGTTCAGGCGGATCGAGCCGTCGGTATAGACGTGCACCAGTGCGCCGGCCTGGTTCATGTGCGGAATGTTGAAGGAGATGCCGAATTTCAGCGGGAACAGGCCGAGCCCGCGCTTCAGGATCGGATTGGCCTTGTTGAAGGCGTCGATCTCGGCGCGCCGGCGCTCGAACTCGCTGCCCTGCTTCACCTCGGCCCAGCAGCGCGCCAGATGGTTCTCGTCGACCTTCTGGCCGTAGGGCGTCTCGTCCCTGCCCTCGCCGTAGAAATTGAGCGCGCGCACCGCGTTGGCGTCGCGGCCGAGATGGTGGGCGATGCGGTCGAGCGCGTCTTCCATGACTAAAACGCCCTGCGGTCCGCCGAAGCCGCGGAACGCGGTGTTGGACTGCCGGTTGGTGCGGCAGGCATAGCCCGTGGCGCGGACATGCGGCAGCCAGTAGGCGTTGTCGACATGGGTGAGCGCACGGGCGACCACGCCCGGCGTCATGTCGAGGCTCCAGCCGGCATCGGCCGCCAGCACGGCGTCGAGCGCCAGCACGCGGCCCTCGTCGTCGAAGCCCACCGTGTAGCGGTAGTCGAAGCCGTGACGCTTGCCGGTCGCGATCATGTCGATCTCGCGCGGCAGGCGGAGTTTTACCGGCCGGCCGGTCTTGGCCGCGGCCAGGGCCGCCGCGCCGGCGACCCACGAGGCGTTGCTCTCTTTGCCGCCGAAGCCACCGCCCAGGCGGCGCACCACCGTGGTCACCTGATTGAAGTCGTATCCCAGGATCTCGGCACAGACATGCTGCACTTCCGTGGGGTGCTGCGTCGAGGAGTGCACGATCAGGTCGCCGTCCTCGCCGGGCAGGACGAAGGCGATCTGGCCTTCGAGATAGAAATGCTCCTGCCCGCCGACGCTGAACGCCGCGCTCAGCGTGTGCGGCGCGGACTTCAGCGCCGCGTCGGGATCGCCGCGCAGGATCGTCGACGGCGCCTGCACATAGGCCTGCTTGGCGAGCGCCGTTGCGATATCGAGGATCGCCTCCCCAGGTTCGATGTCGATCACCGCGCGCTCGGCAGCGGCGCGGGCGGCATCGAGCGTGTCGGCGACGACGAGCCCGAGCGGCTGGCCCGCGAACTCGACCCTGGTTTCCGCGAACAGCGGCTCGTCCTTGCCCGCACCCGTGATGTTGTTGTGGCCGGGAATGTCGCCGGCGGCGAACACGGCCACCACGCCGCGAGCGGAGGCCGCCTTCGAAAGATCGAGCCTGCGCAGGCGGCCACTCGCGACGGGGCTAAGCACCAAGGCGCCATGAAGAGTGCCCGGAGGCTCGGGGATATCGTCGATATAGAGCGCCT
>DATHNU010001262.1:0-3353 GCA_035485695.1 Reyranella sp.
TCGGTTCGCCGCCGGGCCCTTGCTGCATTTCGGCCAGGGCAAATGGTATCCCGGAGAACAGCTTCCGCGCTGGGCGCTCACCTGCCATTGGCGGCGGGACGGTGAGGTGATCTGGCGCGACCCCCATCTCTACGCCCTGGAGTCCAAGCCCACTGGCGCGACGCCCGAGACGGCGCATCGCTTTGCGCTGGCCTTCGCGCAGCGCCTGCAGCTCGACCCCAACTACCTGTTCGGCGCTTTCGAGGACACCTGGTACTACTTGTGGCGCGAACGGCGGCTGCCGAGCAACGTCACGATCGACGCGGCCAAGGTCCGCGACCCGATGGAGCGCGAGCGCCTGGCACGGGTATTCGAGAAGGGTCTCGACAGTTCAGTCGGCTACGTGCTGCCGGTCTCGCGCGACCACGGACGCGAGCACAACGGCAGGGCCCAGAACGGGCATGGCGGCCGCTGGCGCAGCGGGCCGTGGTTCCTGCGCTCGGAGAAGTGCTACCTAATCCCGGGCGATTCGCCGATCGGCTACCGCCTGCCGCTCGATTCGCTGCCCTGGACGGCGCCGGCGGATGCGGAGTTCATCGCCGAGCCCGATCCGATGGCGCCGCATCCCGACCTGCCACCGCTCGAGGCCTTCCGCCGCGCGCCGGTGCTGCGCCGCCAGGAACGCGGGCCTTCTCTCGAGACCAACGGCGACGGCGAAGCACGCCGGGAAGCGTGGCGGCGCGCGCTGGCGCCTGACCTTGCCGGCAAGCCGGGAAACGGCACGTCCGCCACCGGCATCGTGCGCAGCGCCATGGCCTTCGAACCGCGTGACGGCCATCTCTTCGTCTTCATGCCGCCGACGGAACGCACCGAGGACTATCTCGATCTCGTCACCGCGGTCGAGGACACCGCCGAGGAACTCGGCCAGCCAGTCTTCATCGAGGGCTATCCGCCACCCGGCAGCGATCCACGCCTGCTGAATTTCAGCGTGACGCCCGATCCCGGCGTCATCGAGGTCAACATCCATCCCTCGGCGAGCTGGCCGGAGCTCGTGCAAAAGACCGAGATCGTCTACGAGGAGGCGCGCACGACCCGGCTCGGCGCTCAAAAATTCATGGTCGACGGCCGCCACACCGGCACCGGCGGCGGCAACCACGTGACCCTGGGCGGACCCTCGGCCGCCGATTCGCCGCTGTTGCGCCGGCCCGACTTGCTGAAAAGCCTTTTAGGCTACTGGCTCAACCACCCGTCGCTCTCCTACCTGTTCTCCGGCCTGTTCATTGGCCCGACCAGCCAGCATCCCCGCGTCGACGAGGCGCGCAACGATGCGTTGCACGAGCTGGAGATCGCCTTCCGCCAGATCGCGCCGGGCCGGCAGACGCCGCCCTGGCTGGTCGACCGCATCTTCCGCAACCTGCTGGTCGACGCGACGGGCAACACGCACCGTACCGAGTTCTGCATCGACAAGCTGTTCACGCCCGATACGGCCGCCGGTCGGCGCGGCTTGCTCGAGCTGCGGGCCTTCGAGATGCCGCCGCATTGGCGCATGAGCGTGGCCCAGCAGGCGCTGCTGCGCGGCCTGGTCGCCAAATTCTGGGACCGGCCCTACGAGCGCCCGCTCAGCCGCTGGGGTACACGCCTGCACGACGACTTCATGCTACCGCACTTCGTCTGGCAGGATTTCAACGACGTACTCGTTGATCTCGGCGAAGCGGATTATCGCTTCGAACCCGAATGGTTCGCGCCGCATTTCGAGTTCCGCTTTCCCAAGATCGGCGAAGTGGCGCAACGCGGCATCGAGGTCGAGCTGCGCCACGCGCTGGAGCCGTGGCACGTCCTGGGCGAGGAGCCGGGCGGCGGCGGCACGGTGCGCTATGTCGATTCCTCGGTCGAGCGCCTGCAGGTCAAGGCGGTGGGCCTGAACGAGCAGCGCCATGTCATCGCCTGCAACGGCTGGCGCCTGCCGCTGCGCGCCACCGGCGAGGCCGGCGAATACGTGGCCGGCGTGCGCTACCGCGCCTGGCCGCCGGTCAACGCGCTGCATCCGACCATCGGCGTGCACGCGCCGCTCACCTTCGACATCCACGACAGCTGGAGCGGCCGCTCGCTGGGCGGCTGCAGCTACCACGTCGCCCATCCTGGCGGCCGCAACTACGATCGCATGCCGGTCAACGCCAACGAGGCCGAAGCCCGCCGCCGCGCCCGCTTCTTCCCGATCGGTCATTCACCGGGCGAGACGCCGGAGCCACAGCCGCTCGACAATCCGGAGCATCCGGTCACCCTGGATCTCCGGCGGGCTTAGCCCGAGATCACAGTCGCCTCTCTTTCATGCTTGCCTTCCCCGCTGGGTAGGGCGATCGCATAGCTCCTCCCGTCGTCTCGACCGGTGGCCCCCTCGACTTCGCTCAGGGCAGGCTCCGGCCCGAGTGGAGAGACGACGGAAAACAGCGCAGGCGATCGTCCAACTTGATTAAGAGCTCGCGCGGATTGTTAATCCATACTAAATTTACTTGACTGTTACTACAGTCTCGGCTATGGTTCTCATCTGCGAGAAGGAGCCACCATTCATGCACGACGCGATGCGCCTCGAGCGCACCCTCTGGGTGGGGGGGCTTATCTGTCTCGTTTTGGGGGTGCACTCCAGACCAAAACGGTTAGCGGAAAGTGCGGAAAGTGCGGAAAGTGCCCCGGCTGGTCGCACGACAGGCCGTGCCTGGCAGGCCGAGAGGTATGAGGGCCTCAGCCAGCGCCCGGCGGGCCGTAGACCCCGCCCCCCTGCCATGCGAATCTGAGCCTCCTATTTACTTCCGTCGCAGGCCCATGGAGTCGTTGCGCGGCCTCTCTTCTTCGCCGGCAAGCGCCTACGACGAGCTGGTCACTGGCCAGAAGTCGATCCGCTATCACTGGCAAGGCATCTTAAGCGTCATCCGCGCGCTGCCCGGCGGGCTGGGCGAGCGCGTGGAAAGCGCGCGCCGTCAGCTCGAGGAGTCGGGCGCGACTGTCAACCTGCTGGACGACCGCGGCGCGCCCCGCTGGACGTTCGATCCGCTGCCCTTCGTGGTGTCGCCCGACGAATGGTCCGAGCTCGAGACCGGCCTCATCCAGCGGGCCCGCCTGCTCGATACCGTCCTGGCCGATCTCTACGGCCCGCAGACGCTGCTGAAGGAGCGCCTGCTGCCGCCGATGCTGGTCCATGCCAACCGGCATTTTCTGCGACCCTGCCAGGTCACGGACGGCCAGGCGCCGACGCGCCATCTCGCCCACTACGCCGTCGACCTGGTGCGGCTGGGCAGCGGGCAATGGCACGTGCTGGCCGACCATACCGAAGTGCCGTCCGGCATCGGCTATGCGCTGGAGATGCGCCGCGTGCTGGC
>DATHNU010001263.1:0-5382 GCA_035485695.1 Reyranella sp.
GCCGTAGGTCGCCAGCACCGCGCCATCGGCCTGGCGCGCGATCTTGCCGGTCTCGAGCACGAGCTTGCGGCCCGCCCATTCCACTTCCTTGCGGAACACTTGAAACATATCACTCATATCCATCTTCCTTTCCTACACGGCGTTCGCCCCCGTCTGGCGACTGCCGCCCGTCGGCGCCCTTGCGCCGACAGGACCGGGTCGGGCCTTTGCTCTCGCCCCTGCCCTCCCGGTTACTGCGATGTCGCGTCAGCCGGCCGAATTTTACGGGAACCGGACGACGCGACGCGAAAAGGCCCCGCCGAAACGACGGGGCCGTGAAATCAACGCCTAAGACCCAGGCGCTCGATCAAAGAGTCGTAGCGCTTGCTGTCCCGGGACTTGAGATAGTCGAGCAGACGGCGGCGTTGGCCGACCATCTTGAGCAGGCCCCGGCGCGAATGGTGATCCTTCGCGTGGCCCTTGAAGTGCTCGGTGAGGTTGGAAATGCGTTCGCTCAGGATGGCGACCTGGACTTCCGGCGAGCCGGTGTCGTCATTGCCCTGGGCATACGACTTGATCAGCTCCGCCTTGCGCGCGGCTGTAATCGACATCGGGATCTCCATTTACTTAAAGGTTGAAGACACGCACCGGCTGAAGAGAGGCGCCGTCCGAACGGACCAGCGCCACCAGCCTGCTGCCGCTCTCGGCGCGTAACAGCGCGCCGGACGGCGGTGCGTCCCGGGTCAAGAGCACCGGCTGGCCTTGGCGCAGCCGGCCCGCTTGGGCCTCCGTCAGGGCCAGCGCCGGGATGTCGTCCAGCGCGGTCGCGACGGGGACCAGGGCCCCGAGAAGCGCGGGAATATGCCCGAGGGCCTCCAGTTTGGGAAGCGAAATGGCCGCCTCTTCGCGAAACGGCCCAACGGCCGTTCGACGCAGCGCCGACAGGTATCCAACGGTCCCCAGAGAGAGCGCCAGATCGCGACCCAGGGACCGGATGTAGGTGCCTTTACCGCAGGAAACCACGAAATCTGCATGATCCGCGTCCGGCCGGCCCAAAAACTCGAGGCGTTCGATCAGGACGCGGCGCGGCTTGAGGGCGACCGGCTGGCCGGCGCGCGCCAGATCGTAGGCGCGTTTGCCCTCGATCTTGAGGGCCGAAAAGGCCGGCGGGACCTGCTCGACCTCGCCTACGAAGGCCGCCAGGGCGCCTCGAATCCCGTCGTCGGTGGGACGATGGTCGCTGGCGGCGGTGACCTCGCCCTCGGCATCTTCCGTCGAGCGCGCCTGCCCGAAGCAGAGGGTGAAGCGGTATTCCTTCCGTCCGTCCATGACGAAGGGCACGGTCTTGGTCGCCTCGCCCAAGGCAATCGGCAGCACGCCGCTGGCCAGCGGATCGAGCGTCCCGCCATGGCCCGCCTTCTGCGCGCCGAACAGGCGGCGCACCCGGCTGACGGCGGGAGTCGAGCCCAGCCCCAGCGGCTTGTCGAGGATCACCCAACCATCGACCTTTTCGCCCGTCTTCCGGCGGCTCATCACCCGCTCGTCATCTTGGAGGCGATCAATCGTCCTTGAGGTCGCGCGCCACGTCGGGCCGGCGCAGCAGGTTGCCGATGCGGTCGGCCTCATCGAACGTGCGGTCGATCTCGAAGCGGATCTCCGGCGCATAGCGCAGCCCGGCGCGCTCGCCGACGCGGGCGCGGAACCACGGTGCCGCACGGCGCATGGCGGCAAGCAGGCGCGGCTCGTCCTGGCCACCCAGCGGCATCACGAAGGCGATGGCATTGCGCAGGTCGGGGCTGACATCGACGGCGGTGACGGTGATCGAGGCGCCGCGCAGGTCGGGATCGCGCATGTCGCCGCGCTCGAGCAGCTCGGCCAGGAGATGGCGCAGCTCCTCGCCGACGCGCAGTTGGCGCTGGCCGGGTACGCGATTTTCGCGTTCCGAAGTGCGGCGCCGGGGCATTGTCCGATCCTCCGCTGGGGGCGCGGCACTCCAGTGCCGCGTCTTCTCATGGTTCATGATCGCGCCACTGGAGTGGCGCGCCCCCACCCTAGAGGGTCGATTGGACTTCCTCGACGTCGAAGCATTCGATCACGTCGCCGACCTTGATGTCGTCGTAGTTGTCGAACGCCATGCCGCACTCGAAGCCGTGCTGGACCTCGCGGACCTCGTCCTTGTGGCGCTTCAGCGTCTTCAGCGTGCCTTCGTGGATCACCACGTTGTCGCGCAGCAGACGGACCTTGGCGCCTCGCTTGACCATGCCTTCCGTGACCATGCAGCCGGCGACGTTGCCGACCTTGGTGATGCGGAAGACTTCGCGGATCTGCGCGTTGCCGAGGAAGGTCTCCTTGTAGGTCGGATCGAGCAGGCCTATCATCAGCGCCTGAATGTCCTCGGTGACCTTGTAGATGATGCTGTAGTAGCGGATGTCGACCTTGTCGCGCTTGGCGATCTCGCGCGCCTGCGGATTGGCGCGCACGTTGAAGCCAATGATCAGTGCGCCTGACGCCTTGGCAAGCGTCAGGTCGGCCTCGCTGATGCCGCCGACGCCGCTATAGACGACACGGGTCGCCACCTTCTCGGTGCTGAGCCGCTGCAGCGCGCCGGCCAGCGCTTCCGCCGAGCCCTGCACGTCCGCCTTGATCAGCACCGGAAGCTCCTTGGCGGTGCCCTCGCGGATACCCTTGATCATCTCCTCGAGGGTGCCGCGGCCGCCCGCGGCGCGGGCAAGCTGGGCCTGCCGGTCGCGACGGGCGCGGAAGTCGGCGATCTCGCGCGCACGCGCCTCGCTCTCCATGACGTGGAACTCGTCGCCCGCCTGCGGCGTGCCGTCGAGGCCCAGAATCTCGACCGGAACCGCGGGACCGGCGCTCTGCACGGCGTTGCCGCGGTCGTCCATGAGGCGGCGCACGCGGCCCCACACGGCGCCGGCCACCAGCACGTCGCCCACCTTGAGCGTGCCGCGCTGGACCAGCACCGTCGCCACCGAACCGCGGCCCTGGTCGAGCTGCGCTTCGATCACGACGCCGTCGGCCGGACGATCCGGGTTGGCCTTGAGCTCGAGCACCTCGGCCTGCAGGACGATCGCCTCCTCGAGCTTATCGAGGTTGGTCTTTTTCGTTGCCGACACCTCGATCGACTGGATCTCACCGCCCAGCTGCTCGACCTGCACTTCGTACTGCAGCAGCTCGGTGCGCACCCGGCCCGGATCCGCGCCGGCCTTGTCCATCTTGTTGATGGCGATGATCATCGGCACGCCCGCCGCCTTCGCGTGGGCAATCGCCTCACGGGTCTGCGGCATGACGCCGTCGTCGGCCGCCACCACCAGGACGACGATGTCCGTCACCTTGGCGCCGCGGGCGCGCATGGCGGTGAAGGCCTCGTGGCCCGGCGTGTCGAGGAAGGTGATCTTCTGGCCCGACGGCAGGGTCACCTGGTAGGCGCCGATATGCTGGGTGATGCCACCCGCTTCGTGCGCCGCCACGTCGGTCGCGCGCAAGGCGTCGAGCAGCGACGTCTTGCCGTGGTCGACATGGCCCATGATCGTGACGACCGGCGGACGTGCCACCAGCGTTTCCGGGGCGTCCGCCGTCTCGGCGAGGCCGGTCTCGACATCACCCTCGGCGACGCGCTTGGGCCGATGGCCCATTTCCGTCACCACCAGCTCGGCGGTGTCGGGGTCGATCGCCTGGTTGATGGTCGCCATCACGCCCATGCGCATCAGCGTCTTGATGACGTCGGCGCCACGCTCGGACATGCGCGAGGCGAGCTCCTGGACCGTGATGGTCTCAGGGATCGTGACTTCGCGATAGACCTTCTGCTGCGGCTCGTCGTCATGCTCGCGGCGGCGATCGCGCTCCAGGCGGCGGCGCATCTGCGCCGCCGACCGGCTGCGGAAATCGTTCTCGCCCTCGACCGCACGGCCAACGTCGACCTTGTCGGAGCGGCGCTTGGGCACTTCGCGGCGCGCGCCCGGCGGCTGCGGCAGGCGCTTGTTGATGGCAGGCCGCATCGGCGGCCGGCGCAGCGCGGCATTGGCGGTTTGCGCAACACCCGGCGCGATCGGCGGGCGCCGAATCGGCGCGGGCGCGGCGTCGGTGGTCGCAGCACCAGTGCCGATCTCCTGGGCCTGGCGCGCGGCCGTCGTCGTCGGCGATGCGGTAGCGGCCTGGTCGAGACGCTTCTGGACCAGCGCGTCGGCCTTGCGCTTGACCTCTTCCTCGACCTTCTTGCGCGCCTCTTCCTCGGCCAGACGCTTCTTGTGCTCGTCGTCGGCCTTCTTGCGGGCCTCATCCTCGACGGCCCGTCGTGCCGAGTCCTGGGCGGCGCGCTGGCGCGCAGCCTCGGCGTCGCGGTTGGCGTCGACCAGGGCGCGCGTGCGGGCTTCCTTTTCCTCTTCGGTGAGCGTGCGCAGCACGATGCCGCGGCCGCCCGGGCCGGTGCCGTCGCCGGAGGTCGACCGCGTCGACAGGGGCGCCCGCGCCACAGGCGTCGCCGCGCCGCCGCCCAGCTTCAGGGTGCGGGCGGTCGGCGCCGCAGCCGGTGCCTCCGATGCCGGGGCAGGCGAGGCCCCCGTCGCAGGCGTGGTTCCGCCGCCGGCGCGCTTGACCGGCTTCTTGATCTCGACCGTCACCGGCCGCGTCCGCCCGTGCGAGAATTTCTGGCGCACCTGCGTCGCGTCACTCTTGGCCGCCGTGCCCGAGCGGGCCGTGGTCGAGAGGGTGAGCGGCTTGGAGGGCTTGGTCTCTTCTTTCTGTTCCGTCATATCGCTTGTTGTCCTTGGTCCGCTCCGGCGCGTCAACCGGTGCTGTTCAGCCGGTAGCCGCGCCAGCGCGCTGCCCCGACCTCAATTCGCTCAATGAACTCACCGCCCGCATCGTCGCGGGCGACCGCCGCATAAACCGTCTGCTCGCGGCCGAAGATGCCGCCCAGCGCCGCCGCGTCGCCCAGGCGGGCGATCGGCAGCCCGCTCGCCTGAAGCTTGCCCAGACCGTCACCCTGGGCCTCATCGGCCACGATCAGCAGACCGGCCCGCTGCCGGCCGATCAACTGCTCGACCTTCACGAAGCCCGCCACCGCCCGGCCGGCCCGGCGCGCCCGGCCGAGATCGGCCAGTGCGCGCTCGAGCAGCAGCCGCTCGACCCGCTCCGGCAGGTCGGCCGCAGGCTTCACGCCGGCGCGCGCCGACTTGGCGAACAGGTTCTTGGCCACGGCCCGCGCGACCGCCACCCGCTCGGCCCGCACCCACATGCCGCGCCCCGGCAACCGCCGCGCCAGGTCGGGCACGACGTCGCCCTCGGGCCCGACAACGAAGCGGATCATCCGCTGCGGCGTGCCCTCCTCGCCGGTCGCGATGCAGGTGCGCAGCGGACCGGCGACGGCGGGTGCCGTAGGCTCGGGTT
>DATHNU010001264.1:0-3921 GCA_035485695.1 Reyranella sp.
GGAGAACTTCGACCGCTGCGTGGCGATCAACCTCAAGAGCTGCATCCTCGCCTGCAAGCACGTGATCCCGATCATGCGCCAGCAGAAGAGCGGCGCCATCGTCAACATCTCGTCGATGGCGGTGATCACGACCTATCCCTATGTCGCCTACAAGGCGACCAAGGCGGCGATGGTCTCCTTCACCGAGCAGCTCGCCTACCAGAACGCGCAGTACGGCATCCGCGCCAATGTCATCCTGCCCGGCCTGATGAACACGCCGATGGCCGTCGACACGCGCGCGCGCGAGTTCAAGAAGACCCGCGCCCAGGTCGAGGCCGAGCGCGACGCGCAGGTGCCGCTGCGCAAGAAGATGGGCACCGGCTGGGACGTCGCCAATGCCGCCCTGTTCCTGGCCTCCGACGAGGCAAGCTTCGTCACTGGCGTGACCTTGCCGGTCGACGGCGGCGCCAGCGTGCGGCGAGGTTGAGGCATGGTCCTTGCGTAAACGAGAGCGAACGCCCTTTGAAAGGACTGCGATGATTGGACGTATGTTGATCGCCGCGATGGCGGCGCTGGTCATGACGGGCGCCGCCCTCGCCCAGGATGCCGATCATCCCAAGGACAAGCCGCTGGTCGTCGGCTCCGACTTCGGCGTGGCGCCGTGGATGGTGCGCGGCGCCGCGGGCCCGGAAGGTTTCGGCGTCGACATGATCAAGGAAGTCGCCAAGCGCATCGGCCGTCCGGACGTGGAGATCGTCGACATCAATTTCTCCGGCCTGTTCGCCGCGCTGTTCTCCAAGCGCATCGAGTTCACCGTCAATCCGCTCAACATCACCGCGGAGCGCGCCGAGCGCATGCTCTACACCGAGCCCTTCTTCGCCACCGGCAACGGCTTCCTGATCCGTACCGCCGACGAGATGAAGGGCTTCGAGGATCTCAAGGGCAAGCAGCTCGCGGTCAATCGCGGCACCATCTCCGACACCTGGGCCACGGCCAACGCCGAGAAATACGGCTTCGAGGTCCAGCGCTACGACACCTTCCCGGACTCCGTGCAGGCGGTGATCACGCGCCGCGCCTTCACGGCACTGAACGAGATCCCGACCACGGTCTATGCCGCGAGCCAGAACAAGGCGATCAAGGTCGGCTTCAAGGACTATAACGGCCGCAACTTCGGCTATGCCTTCCGGCTCGAGAGCACGGCCTACCGCAACACGGTCGAGCAGGCGATCGAGTGCATGAAGCTCGACGGCACGCTCGCGAAGCTGCACGAGAAGTGGTACGGCTCGCCGCCCGACCAGACCTCGACCATCAACGCCGTGTTCGTGGGCTACGGCCCGCCGGGCTTCAAGGGCTACGAGTTCACGCCGCACGTGCCCAGCTGCAAGTAGGCGGGCGGCCCTGTCGATGGGCCCGCTGGCCGACAATTTCTTCAATCCGCAGATCCTGGCCCAATACGGCCCGTCCATCCTGGGCGGATTCTGGGTCACGGTCGAAGTGGCGCTGCTCACCATCCTGATGGGGGTGGCGAGCGGCCTCGTGCTGGCCGTCGTGCGCGCCCTCAAATGGCGGCCGGCCGACATCGCCATCATCGTCTTCGTCGACATCTTCCGCACGCTGCCGCAGCTCGTCATCATCGTCTTTCTCTATTTCGCGCTGCCCTATGCCGACATCCAGCTCTCGCCCTTCGCCGCCACCACGCTCGCGCTCGGCGCGGTCCTGGCGGCCTTCGCCACCGAGATCTTCTGGGCGGCCATCCAGGCCGTGCCGGCAGGCCAGTGGGATGCCGCGCGCTCGCTGGGGCTGGGCTTCTTCCGCATCCTGTTGCTGATCATCCTGCCCCAGGCGATCCGCATCGCCATACCGCTGCTCACCAACCGCGCCATTGCCATCACCAAGGGCACGGCACTCGGCACCGCCGTGTCGCTGCCCGAGCTGCTGGGCCGCGCGCAAAGCGCCATGGCGATCGCCGCCAACCCCTCGCCGCTCACCCTCGCCGCCGCGCTCTACCTCGTGTTCTTCGTGCCTTTGGTGGTCGCCAGCCGATGGATCGAACGCAGCGCCGGCCCGGCGCCTGCGCACCGGCGCTGATCATGGAAGCGCTCAGGCTATTCCTCGACAATTTTGCCGACTGGGATTCCTTCGTGCGGATCTGGCCGCTCCTGTGGCAGGGCCTGCAGCTCACCGCCCTGCTCGCCGTCGTCACCGTGCCCATCGCCATCGCCGTCGGCCTGCTGATCGCCGTGGTCTACAGCTTCCACCACAAGTGGATGAACCTCGCGCTGCTGGTCTGGATCGACCTGTTCCGCTCCTTCCCGGTGCTCGTGCTGCTGATCCTGATCTTCTACGGCCTGCCGTTTCTCGGCCTCAAGCTGCCGAGCTTCGCCGCCTGCGTGCTCGCCCTGGTGCTGAACTATTCCGGTTACTACGGCGAGATCTTCCGCGCCGGCATCGAATCGGTGCCGCACGGCCAGCGCGAGGCGGCCCTCGCCATCGGGCTGCGGCCCTTGCAGGCGATCTTCCTGGTGATCCTGCCGCAGGCCATCTCGCGCGTGCTGGCGCCGCTTGCCTCCAATTCGCTGGAGCTGGTCAAGACGACGTCGATCGCCTCCCTGGTGGCGTTGCCCGAGCTCCTGCGGTCGGCGAGGGTGGCGCAGGAACAGACTTATAACCCGACGCCGCTCACCGCGGCGGCCATCCTGTTCTTCGTTCTGCTGTGGCCGTTTGCGCGCTGGGTGGCAAAGCTGGAGCGCGACATGATCGTGAGGCAACGATGAAAAGACTCGACGGCAAGACCGCGCTGATCACCGGCGCCTCCTCGGGCATCGGCCGTGCCATCGCCACCAAGTTCGCCGAGGAGGGCGCGATCCTGCTGCTGATGGACATCACCGAGACCGTGCGCGAAGGCGGCGAGCCCACGCACGCGATCCTGAAGGCGCCTTTCTTCCAGGGTGACGTCTCGAGCGAGGTCGACGCCGAGGAGGCGGTGCGTCGGGCCACCGAGCCGACCGGCCGGCTCGACATCCTGGTCAACGACGCGGTGTTCAACATCGGCGGCAAGCTGGGCGACACCAGCCTCGAGGACTGGAACAAGACGATGGCGGTGAATCTCACCGGCGTGTTCCTGATGTGCCGCGCCGCCATCCACCAGATGCAGCGTCAGGTCATGCACAACGAGGTACGCGGGCGCATCGTCAACATCTCCTCGCAGCACGGCATGATCGCCGCGCCCGAGGCGGCCGCCTACGGCGTCTCCAAGTCAGGCGTGGTCTATCTGACGCGCCAGGTCGCGGTCGACTACGCCAAGGAGAGCATCGTCTGCAACGCCGTCGCGCCCGGCAAGATCCTGACCGGCAAGACCGGCCGTGCCGTCGAGCAGCGCTGGCTCGACTACAGCCACGCCCGCACGCCGCTGCCGCGGCTCGGCCGTTCCGAGGATGTCGCCAACGCCGCGCTCTTCCTGGCATCGGACGAGGCGACTTTCATCACCGGCGAAAACCTGATGGTCGATGGCGGCTGGATGGCGGGTTAGCCCGTCGTCCCTTCGAGGCCACGACAAGATTGTCATCCCGAGCGTAGCGACGGACTTTTCCTGTGGCCTTAAAGGTCCCTCGGCCTGCGGCCTCGGGATGACAGCATTGCCTTAACCGACCAATTCGAACTTATCGACGTCGACCAGCCCCTTGTCGGTGATGCGCAGATGCGGGATCACCGGCAAAGCCAGGAAAGCCATCTGCAGGAAGGGCTCGTGCAGCGTCGTGCCCATGGCCGACACCGCCGCCCGCAGCTTGCGCAGGCCCTGCTCGACCTCCTCGAACGGCTTGTCGCTCATCAGGCCGGCGACAGGCAGCGCCAGTTCGGCCGTCACCTTGCCGTCGACCGCCGCCACGAAGCCGCCCTTGATCTCGATCAGCCGGTTCACCGCCACGGCCATGTCCGAATCGG
>DATHNU010001265.1:0-10882 GCA_035485695.1 Reyranella sp.
GGAAACATTCGCCGCAAGCCAAGCGATCCGCAATCCCGGAGGAAGTCGATGTCTCACCTGCTGAAATCCGTCGAAGACGGCGTGATGAAGATCGTGCTCAACCGTCCCGAGGCGATGAACGCGCTGTCGCGCGACATGATGATGGGGCTCACGGACGCCCTGAACGAGGCGGCGGGCTCGCGCGAGATCGGCTGCGTCGTGGTGCGCGGCGCAGGCGACAAGGCGTTCTGCGCCGGTGGCGACGTGAAGTCGATGGCGGCGGGCCGCGACCAGGACAAGACCTACGAGGACAAGGTCCACGACATCCGCATCCGCATGCAAGTCTCCGAACTGCTGCACGAGATGGGCAAGCCCACCATCGCCATGGTGAACGGCGTGGCCGCGGGCGCGGGCCTGTCGCTGGCGCTGGCGGCCGACATGCGCTTTGCCGGCAAGAGCGCGCGCATGACGACGGCCTTCGCTAAGGTGGGTTTCTCGGGCGATTTCGGCTCGCACTACTTCCTGCACAAGCTCGTGGGCACCGCCAAGGCGCGCGAGCTCTACTTCACCGCCGAGATCCTGAACGCCGAGCAGATCGAGAAGCTTGGCCTGGCCAACCGCGTGGTCGACGACGCCAACCTCGAGAACGAGACCATGAGCTTTGCCAGGAAGCTCGCGGCCGGCCCACGCGTAGCGTGGTGGCACGTCAAGAAGAACATGAAGGTGGCGGAGGAGGGCTCGCTCTCCGAGGCGCTCGATTCGGAGGCCGCGCGCATGATCCGCACCGGCGAGACCGAGGACCACAAGGAAGCCGCCCGCGCCTTCGTCGAAAAGCGCCCGCCCGTGTTCAAGGGCTACTGAGCTCAACGACTTTCAAGTTCCTCTCCCCCGCTAGGGGGAGAGGCTGGGTGAGGGGGCTACAGGGTGCGCTTCCCCCTCACCCAACCTCTCCCCCTAGCGGGGGAGAGGAGAAGAGACTTGAGCATGCCCGCGATTCCTTCGGGCATGGCGACGATCGCGGCGATCAGCAGGACGGCATAGAGCAACGCTGACAGGCCCTTGCCGAGGCCGGCCGTGACGTCGGGGAAGAACTGCAGGAACAGGCCGCCCAGGATGGCACCGCCCGGCGAATGCATGCCGCCGATCACCAGGCCGAACAGCATCTGCACCGAGAGCGCGAAGTTGTAGGCGGTCGGCCCGACGAAGCCGTACTGATAGGCCGACAGGCAACCCGCCAGCGCCAAATAGGCGCCGGCGATACCCGACGCGGTCGCCCGCACCTGCACGACGCGAATGCCCTGCGCCGCCGCCGCGAGCTCGTCGTCGCGCGCCGCCAGAAGCGCGCGGCCGGACCGGCTGGCGATAAGGTTGTGCGCCAGCCACAAGCCGATCCCCAGCAGCGCCAGCGCCATCAAAAAAGCCCAGCGGTCGTTGCTCAGGAAGTCGGCGGGCGGCGCGGGAAAGTCGAGATAGAGGCCCTGCACGCCGCCGGTCCAGCGTTCGATCAGCCGGTAGCGCAGGAGCTGCGGAAAGGCGATGGCGAAGGCGTAGGTCACTAGGGCCTGGGTCCACAGGCTGTAGCCGGCCGCGACGCGGCCCAGGCCATAGCCCGCGGCGAAGCCCAGCAGCAGCGCCAGCGGCAGCCCCCAATAGACCGAGAACGGTGTATGGCTGCCCAGGAACGCGGCGGCGTAGCCGCCGATGCCGAACAGGCCGGCCTGGGCGAAGGAGAACTGGCCGCTCACGCCGCACAGCATCACCAGCCCGACCAGCGCGATCGCCCAGATCGCGGCCTGGGTGAAGCGGAAAACGATGAAATCCGGGAAGCAGAACGAAAGCGCGGCCGCCGCCACGAAGCCCATGGTCCACACGGTCCGCATGGCGTTACGATAGACCGTACAATCAAGGAATGGGAGGGACCCGATGACGATGAAGCTCCGGCAATGCGTCTTCGTTACCAAGGACCTCGAAAGCTCGCGCGAGGAACTGTGCGACATCCTGGGCATCGAGGTCGCCTTTCGCGATCCCGGCGTCGCCAAGTGGGGCCTGGTCAATGTCGTCTGCCCGACCGGCCACGACTTTCTCGAGATCGTCACGCCCTTTCAGGAGGGCACCTCGGCCGGTCGCTACATCGAGCGGCGCCATGGCGACGGCGGCTACATGGTGATCATCCAGGTTGACGACGCCAAGGCCGAGCGCAAGCGGGTCACCGATCTCGGTATCCGCGCTGTGGCCCAGAAGGACCTGCCGGAATACAACTACACGCACTTTCATCCGGCCGACACGTCGGGCGTGCTGCTGTCGCTCGACACGACCTTCGCGCCCGGGGGCGTCGATCCCGCTTTGTGGTGGCCGCCAGCGGAGAAGGGCTGGCTGAAGCACGCCCGCTCGGACGTCACGAATGGGCTCGCCGGCGTCGAGATCCAGCATGACGATCCGGACAAGGCGGCCGCGACCTGGTCGAAGATCCTCGATCGTCCGGCCGTCGACAACATCATCCGCCTCGACGACGACCCCGACGGCGCGCAGGTGCGCT
This sequence comes from Reyranella sp., assembly GCA_035485695.1. Classification (GTDB taxonomy): domain Bacteria; phylum Pseudomonadota; class Alphaproteobacteria; order Reyranellales; family Reyranellaceae; genus Reyranella. The sequence continues at coordinate 2,516 of DATHNU010001265.1, forward strand.
TCGTGCCGATCGTCGATACCCGCGGCCCGGGCGTATCGGCCTACGACGTCAGGGCCGTCGATCGCGAGCGTATCCTAGCGGCCGCCCACAAACGCGGCCGCAAGCTAGGGCCGGCGCAGGTCGAGGTCTGCGGCTGCCGCATCAACCTGGTATGAAACCGCTGCTGATCGTCGGCAGCTACCTGTCGCCCTATGTGCGCAAGGTGTTGGTGTGCCTGGAGATCAAGGGCATCGCCTACGAGGTCGATCACATCGTGCCGTTCTTCGGTGACGATCGGTTCTCCAGGCTGAGTCCGCTCCGGCGCATTCCGGTGCTGGTCGACGGCGACCTGGTGCTGAGCGATTCCTCGGTGATTTGCCAGTACATCGAGGACAAGCAGCCCGCGCCGGCGCTGCTGCCGGCCGACATCCGCGACCGCGCGCGGGCGCGCTGGCTCGAGGAATTCGCCGACACGCGCATTGGCGACGTCTTCATCTGGCGGCTGTTCAACCAGATCGCCATTCGTCCTTCGGTGTGGGGCGAGAAGGGCGATCGCGAGCTGGTCGACCGGAACCTGAAAGAGGATGTGCCGACGGTGCTCGACTATCTCGAAGCCGAGGCGCCAACCGAGGGCTTTCGCTTCGGCGCCCTGTCGCTGGCCGACATCGCCATCGCCGCCTTCTTCCGCAATGCCGGCTGGGTGCGCTTTCAGATCGATGCGACACGCTGGCCGCGCGCCGCCGCCTGGATGACGCGCACCCTGGCCGAACCCGCCTTCACCAAGCTGGCGCGGATCGAGGACGCCGTGCTGCGTGTACCGATCGCCGAGCAGCGTGCTGCGTTGAAGGCCTTGGGCGCGCCGGTCAGCGCCCAGACCTATGCCGGGCTGGCGCCGCGCCGCGGCGTCATGCCGCTCTAGGCCGTGCGCCGCATCCATCCCTTCGTCTACGGTCATGTGGTCGGGGCCTTGCTTGTCGGCGGGATCGCCGGTGCCTTCCTCGATCTGAAGGCGGTTTTGGTCTTCAGCAGCCTGCTGGCGGCCAACGCCGCCATCAGCTCGTTGGTCTGCTGGTGGCGGCCCGGCTTCGAAGCGGCGTGGTGGAAGCTGTGGCCCGTGGCCACCTTCGCCAATCCGATGATGCTGGCGGCGATCGCCTTTTCAATCGATCAGTACGGTTGCCTGACCGGCCAGCAAAGCGGCTGGAACTGCATGTTGAGCGAGGTCGGGCCGGACGTAGTGGCGGCCTGTCTGCCGTCGCCCCTGGTCGGTCTCGCCGTCCGCTGGTGGTGGCGCCGCCGCCGCGCCGTCGCCGTCTAGGCCGCGATCGCCTTGGAAAGCCGGCCGCGGATCATCTCCTCGGCCTCGCGCACGATGCGCTCGACCAGTTCCTTGCAGGTCGGGATGTCTTGGATCAGGCCCATCACCGTGCCCGCCGACCAGACGCCGTGCTCCATGTCGCCGGTCTCGTAGACGACACGCCCCTTTGCTCCAGCGACAATGGGGCCGATCTCCTGGATGGTCTTGCCCTCGTATTCCATTTCGATCGCCCTCTTGGCGACCGAGTTGCCGTAGACCCGGCTGGTGTTGCGCAGTGTTCGGAAAATCAGCGAGGTCGCGCGCTCGTCGCTCGACACCAGCGCCTGCTTCACGTTGTCGTGGATCGGCGCTTCCTTGGTCGCCATGAAGCGCGTGCCCATGTTGATGCCCTCGCAGCCCAGCGCCAGCGCTGCGACGAGGCCGCGCGCATCGCCGAAGCCGCCCGAGGCGACCATCGGTATCTTTATGACATTGGCCGCCGCCGGCAGCAGCACCAGGTTGGGGATGTCGTCCTCGCCGGGATGGCCCGCGCATTCGAAGCCGTCCATCGAGATCGCGTCGACGCCGACCTTCTCGGCCGAGATGCCGTGGCGCACCGAGGTGCATTTGTGGATGACCTTGATGCCGGCTTCCTTGAACTTGGGCAGGAAGGGCTTGGGGTTGTTGCCCGCCGTCTCGACGATCTTGACGCCCGACTCGATGATGGCGTCGATGTATTCGCCGTAGGGCCGCGGCACCAGGGTCGGCAGGATGGTGAGGTTGACCCCGAACGGCTGGTCGGTCATCTCGCGGCAGCGCTTGACCTCCTTGCGCAGATCCTCGGGCGTGGGCTGCGTCAGCGCCGTCAGAAGGCCCAGCGCGCCCGCGTTCGCCACCGCGGAGGTGAGCTCGGCGCGACCGACCCACTGCATGCCGCCCTGCACGATCGGGTGTTTTATGCCGAACATCTCGGTGAAGCGCGTCTTGATCATCTGCTGGTTTCCCCGCCGGTCCCTGTGGTGGCCAGCATTAGCGAACCTCGCCCAAGCGCACTAGCCCCGGAACAACCTTCCGCAGCGCGAATTGCGTCAATGCGTATCGAACCAGGCCAGCACGTCCGTACGAGTGGGCGCACGGGACTGCAGCAGGTCGGCGAAAGAGGCGACGACATCGATGTGACCCACGCCCGGATAGAGCTTGAGCTCGAGCGGCGCGCCGGCTTTCCGCCACGCCGCCGCCAGGTGCTCGCTGTTGCGCGGATAGACGGTATCGTCGGCGGTGCCGTGGATGAGCAGCGCCGGCGGCAAGGGCGCCTTGGCGAACGTGATGGCCTCCATGTCGGCATTGTTGGCGCTGCCGAATATGTTGATCAGCTTCGCCGAGGTGAGCGGCAGGAAATCGTAGGGACCGGAAAGACCCACGACCCCCGGCAGCGTCATACGATCGACCCCTGCGGCCTGCAGATAAGGCGTGTCGGTCATCAGCATCAGCGTGATGTGGGCGCCGGCGGAGTGGCCCATGACGAAGAGCTTGCCGCTGCCGACGCGATCCGACGCCCAGCGGACGGCCTGGGCGCCGTCCTGCACGAAGGCGGGAAAGCGCACCTCGGGATAGATCCGGTAGTCGGGAATGATGACCGTGTAGCCATTGGCAGTGAGCGCCTGGGCGACGAACAGGTAATCGCCCTTGCTGCCCGAATCCCACGAGCCGCCATAGAAGAAGATCACGGCCTTGCCGTCGGCGCGCGGCGTGTCGGGTCGGTAGAGGTCGAGCTTCTGGCGCGCCTCGGCGCCGTAGGCGATGTCGGACTCGAGCGTAAAACCCTTGCGCGGGACCGTGGCGTTCAACAGCGCAGCGGGAGAGCAACCGTTCAGGAATGCCGCCAGGCTGACGATGAAGCCTCGCCGGGCCACGCTTATGCCTCCCAAGGCTCATTTGGCCGCGATGTCGCGCACCTGCTCGGCCAGTGCCAGCGAGGAGGTAAGCCCAGGCGATTCGATGCCGAAGAGGTTTATGAGCCCCGCCACGCCGTGCTGGGCGGGACCTTGCACCGTGAAATCCTGGGCCGGCGCGCCGGGCGGCACGATCTTGGGCCGGATGCCGGCATAGCCCGGCTGCAGCGCGCCGTCCCTGAGCTCAGGCCACCAGCGGCGCACGGCGGCATAGAACTTATCGGCGCGGTGCGGGTCGACCGTGTAGTCGATGCCGTCGATCCATTCGACGTCCGGGCCGAACTTGGCCTGGCCGCCCATGTCGACGGTGATGTGCACGCCCAAGCCGCCCGGCACCGGGACGGGATAGATCAGGCGCGAGAAGGGCGAGCGTCCAGCCAAGGTGAAATAATTTCCTTTGGCGTAATACGCAGGAGGAACGCGGTCGGATGGCATGCCAGCGATTTTTTGTGCGAGAGCGGGGGCGTGCAGGCCGGCGGAGTTTACGACCAGGCGGCAACGCAGGTTCATCGGCTCGGTCCCGCCGACCTCGATCTCGATGCCGCCGTCCGCCACCCGGCCCTGCTTCACCGGGCTGTGGAAGGCCAGCATGGCGCCGCGCTCTTCCGCATCACCCTGCAACGCCAGCATATAGGAGTGGCTGTCAATGATCCCAGTGCGGGGCGACAGCAGCGCCGCCGTGCAGTGGAGGTTGGGTTCCATCTCGCGCGCCTCGCCGGCACTCAACAGCCGCATGCCCTCGACGCCATTGGCCTCGGCGCGGCCCTTGATCTCGGCAAGCTTGTCGTTTTCGGCATCGTTGGTGGCCGCGATCAGCTTGCCGCAATTGCGATGCGGCACGCCGTGCTCGGCACAATATGCATAGAGCAGGCGGCGGCCGGCGACGCAGGTGCGCGCCATCAGGCTGCCCTTGGGATAGTAGATGCCGGCGTGGATGACCTCGGAATTGCGCGAGCTGGTCTCGGTGCCGATGCCTTCGGCGGCCTCGACCACGATGACCTCACGGCCGGCAAGGGCAAGGGCGCGCGCCACGGCAAGGCCCACCACGCCGGCGCCTATCACGACGCAGTCGACAGACTCGAACGGGGACGAACTCATGGTCGCATGCTAGTAGAGACCGCCGTGACTACGCCAGCAAGACAAGCTCATGCCCTTTCGCTGGGGGCGCGCCACTCCAGTGGCGCGATCTTCCTCAGGTGTCGACAAAGACGCGCGACTGGAGTCGCGCGCCCCCAGCCATGAAGGGCGCGCTGGTCACGGGAGCGGGGATGCGGGTCGGCCGCGCGCTGGCGGTGGCGCTGGCGGCCGACGGGTTCTTCACGTTCGTGCACTACAACCGCTCGGCCGGCCCGGCGCGCGACACGGTGGCCGAGATCGTGGCGGCCGGCGGCAGCGCCAAGGCCGTGCACGCCGATCTCTCCTCGGCGCGGCAGGCCGAGACGCTGGTCGGCAAGTGTCGCGCGCGGGGCGTGCACCTTACCTGCCTTGTGAACAGCGCCTCGCTGTTCAAGCTCGACCGCGCGCCGACGGCCGAGCCGGCTGATTTCGACCAGCACATGGCGGTCAATCTCCGGGCGCCGCTGCTGCTGTCGCAGGCGCTGGCGCGGCAACTGCCGACGGGCGAGACCGGCGTGATCGTGAACATGCTCGACCAGAAGCTGTTCAACCTCAATCCGGATTTCCTGACCTACACGCTTTCCAAGGTCGGCCTGCAGGGCCTGACGACCTTGCTTGCCCAGTCCTTTGCGCCGCGACTCAGGGTGGCCGGCATCGCGCCCGGCCTCACCTTGCGCAGCGGCAGCCAGACCGATGCGCGCTTCGCCCAGCAGCACACGGAAAATCCCCTTGGTGTCGGCGTCACCACGGCCGACCTGGTGCGCGCGCTGCGCTTCATCGTGGCGACGCCGACTTACACCGGCGACGTCCTGATCGTCGACAGCGGCGAGCACCTGAGCGGCCGGCCGCGCGACATCGCTTTCGACGCCAAGAAGAAGAAATGACATGGCCTCCGACCCCAATCGCCGCATCTTCATCCGCGACTTCCGGCTAAAAGTCTCGATCGGCATCCACGATTTCGAGCACAAGACGCCGCAGACCGTGGTGGTCAACGCCGATCTCCTGCTCGGGCCTGCCGAAAAGGCGCATGGCGACAGGATCGCCAACGTCCTCAACTACGACACCGTGCATGACGGCATCATCGCGCTCGCTGGTAGCCGTCACTTCAACCTGCAGGAGGCGCTGGTCGACGCCATCCTCGACCTCTGCCTGGCGCAGCCGGGCGTGATCGAGGCGCGCGTGTCGACCGAGAAGCCCGACGTCTACGGCGATTGCCGCGTCGGTTACGAGGCCGTGCGTCGCAAGACCGTATGATGAGAGAAGCTGGGTCTTTTTCTTCCCCGTCATACGGGGAAGGCGATGAGCAATGACGCGCGATCGCCGTCATCTGCTGGGCGCTTTCGCCGCCATGATTTTCGTCGGCGCGAGCTGGGGCGCCAACCTGCCCGTCACCAAGGTGATGCTGCGCTACTACGACCTGATCCCGATGGCGGCTCTGCGCATTGCGGCGGCGACCGCGTCGCTGGTCCTGCTGCTCTGGCTGATCGAGGGCCGTCGCGCGCTGCGCGTCGATGTCGGTCTCGGCCGCTTCCTGCTGCTCGGTCTGATGATGGCGAGCTTTTTCGCCTTCTATGCGCTTGGCCTGCAGTACAGCAATCCGATCACCGCGGCGACGGTGCAGGTGGCGGGCCCGCTGGTGGCGTCGGTGACTGTCCGGATAGTCACCGGCCTGCGCTTCGATCCTGGTTTCGGTGTGGCACTGGCGCTGACCGTGCTGGGCGGGTTCATCCTCTCCGCCGGAAGCCTGTTCGGCACGGGGCCGGTGACGTTCGGCGGCGGCGAGATCATCGTGCTCTTGAGCAACGTTCTGTGGACGCTCTACAGCATCAAGGCGCAGGTCTGGTTCAACCGGGCGAGCCAGCTCCACCGCGCCTATGTCGCCTCGCTGTCGTCTCTCGGCTGGCTGATTCTGTGCAGCCTCGCCGTGATCGCCATCGGTTGGGCGCGATCGCCTTTCGGCGTTTCCGATCCCTGGATCTGGACTCAGCTCATCACCGTCGCCATCCTGGCCAGCGGGCTCGGCAGCTATTGCTGGAACGTGGGCGCGAGCCGCCTCGGGGTCGCCGTCGCCTCGCTGTGGGTCAATCTCGTGCCGTTTTGTGCCGTATTATGGTCGATGGTCTATGGCTTCATCCCCAACGCCTACCAGATCGTGGGCGGCCTCGTGGCCCTGAGTGGCGTGGTCTACATGCAATGGCGCAAGCTGCGGACCACGCAACGCTGAGCTAGGCTTTACCAACCATGACCGAACCCGTCCTCACGACGCGCTCCTGCCGCTGGATCCCTGTTCCCGGTGCTGCCGATCCACGCGGCCGCATCAACTTCCTGGAAGTCGGCAAAGGCTTGCCGTTCCCGCCGAAACGCCTGTTCTGGCTGCATCACATCGCCCCCAGCCAATGGCGCGGCCGGCATGGCCATCGCGAGTCGGAGCTGGTGCTGGTGGCGCTGCACGGCGCCTGCCGGGTCCATCTCGACGATGGCCGTGCCACTGAGCAGGTGGCTCTCGACGATCCGGCCAAGGGCCTTTTTGTCGGGACGTGGGTGTGGCACGAGCTCACGGATTTCGCGCCACAGGCGGCAATCCTGGTGATCGCGTCGACGCTCTACGACGAGGCCGAGTATTTGCGCGACTACGAGGTCTTCAAGCGCGAGGCGGGTCTGCGGCCATGATCCCGTTTCTCGACATGAAGGCGGTCTATGCCGAACTGAAGCCGGACCTCGATGCCGCTTATGCCCGCGTCATGGAGTCGGGCTGGTACGTGCTCGGCAAGGAAGTCGAGGCCTTCGAGGCCGAATACGCCGCGTTCTGCGGCACCGCGCACTGCGTCGGCCTGGCCAACGGCCTGGAGGCGCTGGAGCTGGCGCTGCGCGCCTGGGACCTCGGCGCCGGCGACGAGGTCATCGTGCCGTCCAACACCTATATCGCGACCTGGCTCGCGGTGACGGCGGTGGGGGCCAAGGCGGTGCCGGTCGAGCCGACATCGGGAGGGGTCAACATCGATCCCGACAGGATCGCCGCCGCGATCACATCGCGCACCCGGGCGATCATGCCCGTCCATCTCTACGGTGAACCGGCCGACATGGACGCCATCATGACCCTTGCCCTCAAGCATGGACTGAAAGTGGTCGAGGACGTGGCCCAGGCGCAGGGCGCCAAGGTGCGCGGCCGGCGGACCGGCGCGCTGGGTCATGCCGGGGCGCACAGCTTCTTTCCGACCAAGAATTTCGGTGCCTTCGGTGACGGCGGCGCCGTTACCACCGACGATCCGCGGTTGGCCGAGCGGCTGCGCGTGCTGCGCAACTACGGCAGCCGGGTGAAATACGTGAACCTGGAGCGCGGCTTCAATTCGCGGCTCGACGAGATGCAGGCGGCCTTCCTGCGCGTGAAACTGCCCCGGCTCGATGCTTGGAACGAGCACCGCCGCCGGCTGGCTGCGCGCTACGACGACAGGCTTGCGGGCATTCCGGGCCTCGGCCTGCCGCGCGTGCCGCAATGGGCCGAGCCGGTGTGGCATCTCTATGTCGTGCGCGTCCTTGACGGCGTGGGGCGCCGCGCCGAGCTGATGGCGGCGCTCGACAAGGCGGGCATCGGCTCGCTGATCCACTATCCCATCCCGCCGCACCTGCAGCAGGCCTATGCCGATCTCGGTCGCCCCAAGGGCTCGTTTCCGCTGGCGGAAAAGCTAGCGGACACGGTGCTGAGCCTGCCCATGGGCGCGCATATGAAGCCGGAAGCGGTCGATGAGGTGGCGGCGGTGGTGCGGGCCGCGCTGGCGTGAAAACGGCCGGAAGGGCGAGGGCACGCCCGCGAGCCTCGCCTGATCGCCTATGCAGTGCAGCCTGTCGCGGTATGACTTCGGCTGCGCCAGGCCGCACGCGTTCAACGGTTATCGTTCTCGCCAGTCATCATGTCGGCCGCGGTCGTGCTCCCGGTCGTAGGCAAGGGCAGGGGATGAGCTGTCTGACGGCGTATAGCCGCGGACATACTTCGGGTCGCGGTACAGCGCATTGTCGTCGGCACAG
>DATHNU010001266.1:0-7789 GCA_035485695.1 Reyranella sp.
CCGCTGGTCGTCGTCTCGGGCGCCGACCTGGTGGCCGAGCTGTGCGACGAGAAGCGCTTCGACAAGGCGGTGCGCGGCTCGCTGCGCCGGGTGCGCATGCTGGGCGGCGATGCGCTGTTCACTGCCGAAACGCAGGAGCCCAACTGGCAGAAGGCGCACAACATCCTGCTGCCGACCTTCGCGCATCGCATGATGCAGACCTATCACGAGGGCATGCTCGACATTGCCGACCAGCTCGTCACCAAGTGGGAGCGCCTGAATGCCGATGAGGAGATCGATGTGGTGCGCGACATGACCGCGCTCACCCTCGACACGATCGGGCTGTGCGGCTTCAACTACCGTTTCAACTCGTTCTACCGCAGCGACAACCATCCCTACGTCGAATCGCTGGTGCGCGCGCTCGAAGCGGTGATGAAGATGCGCGGCCTGCCGCTGGAAGACATCACCCAGCGCAAGAGCCGCCGCAAGCTCGAGCAGGATGTCGGCTTCATGAACGGCATCGCCGACCGTATCATCCGCGAGCGTCGCGAGGTTCCGGCCGAAGACGAGGCCAAGCCCGACCTGCTGGGTTTCATGCTGAGCGGCATCGACAAGCAGAGCGGCGAGCGGCTCGACGACGTCAATATCCGCTACCAGATGAACACCTTCCTGATCGCGGGCCACGAGACCACGAGCGGCATGCTGTCGTTTGCCGTCTATTTCCTGCTCAACAATCCGCATGTGATGCAGAAGGCCTATGACGAGGTCGATCGCGTGCTGGGCCGCGACATCAACGCCAAGCCCAGCGCGAGCCAAGTCAACCAGCTGGTCTATATCGGCCAGATCCTGAAGGAGGCGCTTCGGCTGTGGCCGACCGCACCGGCCTTCGGGCTCTACCCCTACCAGCACGAGACGATCGGCGGGAAGTACAAGCTTCGCAAGCGCACCTTCGTCACCGTCCTGACCGCCATGCTTCACCGCGACAAGTCGGTATGGGGTGCGCAGGCCGAGGTGTTCAATCCCGACAATTTCGCGCCCGAGCGCGAGGCCAAGATGGCGCCGCATGCCTACAAGCCGTTCGGCAACGGCCAGCGCGCCTGCATCGGCCGGCAGTTCGCCATAACCGAGGCCACCCTGGTGCTGGGCCTCATTCTGCAGCGCTTCCGGCTGGTCGATCACACGCGCTACCAGCTCAAGATCAAGGAATCGCTTACCATCAAGCCGGAGGGGCTGGTGATGCGCGTGCGGCTGCGGCCGGATGTCGTGCGCGGTTCCGGTGTCTCCGTCACCGCCAAGCCCGCGCCCCGTAAGGCCGCGCCGAAAAAGAAGGCGGCGAGCCATGGCACGAAGCTCGCCGTTTTGTTCGGCTCCAACATGGGCACGGCGGAAGAACTCGCGCGTTCGATTGCTGAGGCGGGCGAGACGCAGGGCTTCACCACGAACCTGGCCAGCCTCGACGATCAGGCGGGCAAGCTTTTAGCCGAGGGCGCGGTGGCGATCGTCTGTGCCTCCTACAATGGTGGGCCGCCGGACAATGCCGGTGCCTTCATCAGGAGCCTGCGCGAGGCCGAGCGCGGATCGCTGAAAGGCGTGCGCTATACCGTGTTCGGCTGCGGCAATCGCGACTGGGCCTCGACGTACCAGGCGATCCCGCGCCAGATCGACGAATTGTTGGCGGAAAAAGGCGCGGAGCGGATCTACCCTCGTGGCGAGGGCGACGCCAAGGAAGATCTCGACGGCCACTTCCAGGCGTGGAACGAGCCGCTGCTGCCTGTGCTGGCCGACAAGCTCGGCGTCAAGCTCGAACCCGATGTCGGCGCCGTCCAGGAGCCACTCTACCAGGTGCAGGCCGTCGACAAGCCGCCGGCCAATCTCCTGATCGGCGGCACGGGTGCGCTGCCGATGCGCGTCCTGGCGAACCGCGAACTGCAGGCTGCCGGCAAGTCGGGCCGCAGCACGCGGCATATCGAGGTCTTGTTGCCCGACGGCGTCAGCTATCGCGCCGGCGATCATCTCAGCATCGTGCCGCAAAATGGCGCCGCGCTGGTCGAACGAGCGATCCGGCGCTTCGGCTTTGCGCCGGGTGCACATGTCATGCTGGCAGCTGCCGAAGGCAGACGCGCCGCGCTGCCGGTCGGCGAAGCGGTCGCCGTCCATCGCCTGCTGTCGGACTTCGTCGAGCTGCAGCTTCCGGCCACGCGCAAGCAGATCCAGACCATGGCGCAGCACACGCGTTGTCCTTTCACGCGACCCAGGCTTGAGCAGCTGCTGGACGAGGAGCATTTCAGGGCGGAGATCCTGGCCAAGCGTACCTCGGTGCTCGACCTGCTGGAGCAGTACCCGGCGTGCGAGCTGCCGTTCGCCGCCTTCCTCGAAATGCTGCCGCTGATGACGCCGCGCTATTATTCGATCTCGTCCTCGCCAATCGCCGACGGCACGCGCTGCTCGATCACCGCGGCCGTGGTCGAGGGCCCGGCGCGCTCGGGGTCAGGCCTCTATGAGGGCATCTGCACTAGCCATCTGGCGCGCCAGGCACCCGGCGGCACGCTGCAGGCCTTCGTCAAGGAGACCAAGGTGGGCTTCCGCCTGCCGGTCGATCCGGCAGCGCCGATCGTCATGATTGGTCCGGGCACAGGACTCGCGCCCTTCCGCGGCTTCCTGCGCGAGCGTGCCGCCCTCAAGGCACAGGGAAGCACTCTGGGACCGGCGATGCTGTTCTTCGGCTGTCGCCATCCCGAGCACGACTTCATCTACGCCGACGAACTCGCGGAACACGCCCGCGCGGATGTCGTTGATCTGCATGTCGCATTCTCGCGCCACGACGGGAAGAAGATGTACGTGCAGGATCTCCTGAGGGACCAGGCCGACCGTGTGCGAGCCCTGATCGAACAGGGCGCCATCGTCTATGTCTGCGGCGACGGTGGGCGCATGGAACCTGACGTGAAACGCGCACTGGCGGCGATACACGGCGAGGCTGGCGTGGCGAAGCTCGCCGCCGAGAACCGCTACGTGCTCGACGTGTGGGCGGGCAGCTGAGCCTCGCACCGAACCGGGACGCCGAGCGCGCCCGTGACCTGCGCCGCATCAAGCTGGCGGCAACGGCGTTGCTGGTCTTCACGGCGGCGCTGTTCCTGGTGGCACGGCATTGCGAGCCGGCGCACTGGGCGTGGGGTTACGTCGCGTCGTTCGCCGCGGCCGCGACCGTGGGGGGGCTGGCCGACTGGTACGCCGTGGTCGCCCTGTTCCGCCGGCCGCTCGGCCTGCCGATCCCGCACACCGCGATCATTCCGCGCAACCACCTGCGCATCGCCGACACGCTGGGCGAGTTCATCGAGACGAATTTCCTCGCCCCCGAGCCGGTCGAGAAGCGACTGGGTGAAGTCGATTTCGCCGCCCTGGTGGCGGACTGGCTGGTCGAGCCCGAACGCGCCGCCGCCCTGGCGGACTTCGTGCTGCGGCTCCTGCCGCAGACCCTGGGCGCCATCGAACAGTCCGGCCTGAAGGGCTTTTTGGGCAAGCGCATCATGACGGAACTGGAGCGGGTCGAGCTGGCGCCGCTGGCTGCGGGCCTGCTGAGCGCCGTCACCGAAAAGGGCCGGCACCAGCGCCTGCTCGACGAACTTTTGGGTGCGCTGGAGAAGGTTCTGACCAACGAGGAGACGCTGGCGGCCTTGCGCGAAAGGATCCGCAAGGAGCTGCCGGCGCTGTTCAACCTCTACCGGGCCGATGCCTATCTCCTGCGCAAGATCGTCGCCTCCACCAGCGGTTTCATCCAGGACGCCCGGGCCGATCGCCAGCATCCGCTGCGCCTGGAGTTCGACAGTTTCGTGACAGGATTCATCGAACAGCTGCGCAGCTCACGGGCCTTTGCGCGGCGCGCAGAGGGCCTCAAGCACGACCTGCTGGCGCGGCCCGAGATCGCCGCGATCGCCGAAGGCGCCTGGGACAGCCTGCGCATCTTTCTGGAGCAGGATTCGCGGGCACCCGACAGCCAGATCCGCCGTCAGCTGGAAGCCATGCTGGTCGATATCGGCGGCCAGCTGGCGCGCGATCCGGCGATCCGCGCCGAGATCAACCGCGGCATGGTGCGTGTACTTGCCGACTTCGTGCAAAGCCAGAAGAGCGGCGTCGGGCGCTTCATCGCCGACCAGGTGAAGGCGTGGGACATCGACATGCTGATTGGCCGCATCGAGCTCACCGTGGGACGGGATCTGCAATACATCCGGTTTAACGGAGCTTTGATCGGCGGCCTGGCCGGTTTGGCCTTGCACGCGCTGGAGCAGGGGTTGAAGCTCGGCTTCTAACCAACAGGAGGTTCGCATGGCCGACGCACCGCAGAACTTCACCGACATGTTCAAGAACCTGGGCGAGCAGCTGAAAATCCCGTCCTTCGACATGACGAAGATCATGGAGCATCAACAGAAGAACCTGGAGGCCATGACCAAGTCGTGGCAGGCGATGGCGGGCGGCGCCCAGGAGATTGCCAATAAGCAGCGCGCGATCTTCGAGGCGGCCGTGAAGGACGTCACGGCCATGGTGCAGGAGTACAAGCCGGGCGGCAGCCCGCAGGACATCATGGCCAAGCAGGCCGAGTTTGCGAAGAAGGCGATGGAGGCAGCGATCGCCAACACCCGCGACATCGCCGAACTGGTGCAGAAGTCGACCACCGAGGCGTTCAAGATCGTGCAGGACCGGATGAAGGACTCCTACGAGGAGATCCGCACCAGCGTCGAGAAGAAGATGTAGGACTTCAAGCGGACCGCGGGCCTCCAGGCCCGCTCATGATCATGTCAGCGCATTCAAATGCGTGGGCCGGCCTGGAGGCCCGCGGTCCGAAGACTTCTAGCTCCGCCGCCAGTCCGGGAAGACAAGGCTCTTCCAGCCGGAGCGGTCGAACTTCTTCCACTGGCCTTCGGGCTGAGCCAGGCGGTCGGCGACGGCATAGACGGCGGCCGGATGATGGCCGAGCCCGCAATGGCTGCCATAGACCTCGATGTTCTCGACTTGCTCGCGCTCCTCATTGACACAGGTCTGCCAGGCGCAGATGCCGTCGGAGCGGCTGAAGATCGAGGCGGTCGGCACCGGCGGCGGCTCGGCGAGCGGGCCGGCAATGTGCCCGTCGCGATCCTCGACGCTCTGGCCGGAGGCGAATTCGTAGACTTTCCAGGCGTTGGTCGCCTTGGGGCTGCCGGCAAACGGACTGCCCAGGCTGATCACGCAGCGCACCTTGTCGGGCAGCAGCTTGGCGAGCTGGCGCGCATAGATGCCACCCAGGCTCCAGCCGACCAGGCTGAGCTTGCGTCCGCCATGACGATCGTGGAGTTCCTCGACCCGCTCCAGCATGTCCGGCTCGACGCCGGGGCGCAGGCCGAGATTGCGGCCCTGCTTCCAGCCGTGCACGGCATAGCCCTGCGCCTTCAGAAAGCTCCGGAGCGGCTGGGTCGAGAAATCGCTGGCCAGCAGACCGGGCAACACCAGCACCGGATGTCCGTCGCCGCGCGGCGCGGCGGCAAGCCACGGCCGCAGCAGCATGAAGGCGCCCAACTCCTGCAGGGCGCGGCCTTCGAGCAGCAGCAAGGTCCGCGAGGGGGGACGCAACGCCTGGGCCGTAGCCGTCATCTGGCTTCCTTGTTCGTTGGCACGTGCTTGTTCACACGACGGTCTTACATATCGGAAGGGGCTGGAAGGGTTTCAACCAGCGGCAACCGCCTTCTTGAGCTCATCCGCCGCCTCGACGAGATAGTCGCCGAGACGGCCGACATCCGGCACCGCGCGGCGATCGGCGGTGAGGCCGAAATTGAGCGCGTCTATGTAGCTCTGCACCGTGATGTTGAGGGCAGCCCCATGGGCTGCGATCGACACCGGATGCAGCGCCGTCACCTTGGCGCCGGCGCAGTAGAGCGGCATCGGTGGCCCGGGAACGTTGGAGATCGTGACGTTCATCGGCATCGGCAGACGATCGGCGAGGCCGCTGCGGCCATAGACCAGCATGACAAGCTGCAGCAGGATCGGCGCGCCGACGAAGGCAAAATCCTGCGGCACGGCATCGCGGAACGTGCCGGCGAGCTGCTTGGACTGCGACGAGGATTTGACGATGGCCGCGAGCCGCTCCGCCGGGTCGGCGATGTCGGTGGCGATCTGGCAGAGCATGCCCGAGACCTGGTTGTTCTGCCGCGTGTCACCGGGCTCGCGCAGGCTTATCGGCACGCCGGCGATCAGCGGCTTGTCCGGAAGCTGGCCCTTTTCCTGAAGGTAGCGGCGGAGCGCGCCGCTGCACACCGCCATCACCACGTCGTTGAGCTTGGCGCCGCTTGCCTTGGCGATCGCCTTGGCATCGCCGAGCGAGATCGTGCGCGCGGCATAACTGCGCTCGCGCGTGATGGTGGTGTTGAACGGCGTTTTAGGCGCGTCCAACGTCGGCAACTGGGTGAGCAGGCTCTGCAGCGTGCCGAGCGCCTTGGGCATCTCGCCCGGCTTGGCGAGGAAGGCGTCGGTCATGGCGTTCACGATGGCGGGTGCCGCTTCCCACATCTTCAGTTGCTGGCGCATCATGTTGCCCATGATGTCGGCGATGCCCTTCACCGGATCGACGGCGGTCGGCGAACTGGGCGCCGGCTTGGGCGAGGCAGGCTTGGGCGGCGGTGGCGCCACTTCGCGCGGCACAGCGGTCACGTCGTACAGCGCCTTGTTGATCGCCATGCCGGCGCCGCCATCGATCGCGGCGTGATGGACTTTCGAATAGAGAACGCCCTGGCCGTTTTCGAGGCCGGTGATGACGTAGAACTGCCAGAGCGGACGACTGCGATCGAGGGTGTTGGCATGCAGGCGGCCGATCACTTCCTCGAGCTGTGCCTCGGTGCCGGGCGCGGGCAATGCCGTCTCGCGCAGGTGGTAGTCGAGGTCGAGTTCGTCGGCATCAACCCAACCGGGATGGTCGAGATCGTAAAGCGATGGTGCCAGCCGCTTGGAGAAGATCGGGATGGTGTGCAGCCGGCTTTCGAAGAAGCGGCGGAAGTGGCGATAGAAACTGCCCTCGAAGTTCTCGGGCAGCTGAAAGTAGGTCAACCCCGCCACATGCATGGGGGTCTCGGGCGTCTCGAGATAGAGAAACGAGGCGTCGATGCCTGACAGCTGCTGCTGGTCCATGGCGTTCTCCCGGGAAGGCGCTCCGGCTTCTTGCTTGGTCGACTTGTCCTCCGAATCGACAGCCTAATCAATTGAAAAACAAAGATAATTAGTTTTTCTTCTCGCACCGCACAAATTCATGTTGCAATGCACCATAATGATCACATATACGGCCCGTCAGTACATACCCACCCTACCCCAACCGCATCAGGGAACCGACCATGACCACCACGACCCCACTCGACAACGTAATCGAGCACGCCACCGAGACCACCAAGGCCGCCAGCGAGCGCGCCCGCGAGTTTGCCCAGATCGGCGTCCGCAAGGCGACCGAGGGCTTCGAGCAGATCAGCAAGGCCGCGCAGATCGCGACGGAAGAGCTGAACAGTCAGATGACCCAGGCCCGCGAGGACGCCACCAAGGCCGGCCTCAAGCTGCTCGAGGTCGCCAAGGAAGATGCCGACGCGAGCTTTGCCGCGGTGCGCGATTTCCTCGCCGCCAAGTCGCCGATCGAGGCATTCGACGTCTCGGCCAAGTATTGGCGCGGCCGCCTGGAGGCCTGCATGGCGCAGGCCCAGGATCTCGGCGCCTACGTGCGCAAGGCCACCGACGAGGCCGTCCGTCCGATGCAGGAGCGCATCGAGAAGTTCACCAAGGCTGCCGCCTAAGCCTCATTGGACCGCGG
>DATHNU010001267.1:0-2266 GCA_035485695.1 Reyranella sp.
CTGACCGGCGCGCCGTTGCGGAAGGCCACGATCACGTCGCGGTAGCCCGACGCCTCGAAGAGCTGGTCGTTGGCGTCGAGGATGAGGGCCTGGGACTTGCCCTCGATCGTGCCCTTGGCCTGGTTGAGCGTGGCCGCGGCGATGCCCTTGCGGATATCCTCCATGCTGATGCCGTGCGAGGCGAGGGCCGCGGGATCGGCACGGATGCGGATGGCGAAGTCCTGCTGGCCGCCGATCGTCACCTGCGCCACGCCGGAAATCGCCGAGATCTTCTGGGCGAGCACGGTGTAGGCATAGTCGTCGATCTTGTAGAGCGGCATGTCGTCGGAATGGACGGCGTAGATCAGCACCGGCTGGTCGGCGGCGTTGACCTTGCGGTAGGTGGGCGGCGTCGGCAGGTCCTTGGGCAGCAGGCCGCCGGCGGCGTTGATCGCGGTCTGCACGTCGGTCGCGGCGCCGTCGATGCTGCGGTCGAGGGCGAATTGCAGCGTGATCGAGGTGTTGCCGAGCCCGCTCCACGACGTCATCGCCACCAGGCCGGGAATAGCGGCGAATTGCTGCTCGAGCGGCGTGGCCACCGAGGTCGCCATGGTGTCCGGGCTGGCGCCGGGCAGGGACGCCGAGACCGTGATGGTCGGAAAGTCGACGTCGGGCAGGGCGGCGACCGGCAGCAACGTGTAGGAGGCGGCCCCGAGGACCAGCAGGCCCAGCATCACCAGCGAGGTCGCGATGGGCCGGCGGATGAACCGTTCGGAGATGTTCATGGCGCGGGCTCAGCCCTTGGGCGCGGACGTCGTGGCCACCGCCGGCGGCACCGGCGCCGTCTGGACCCGCACCCGCGCGCCGTCGGTCAGGCGGAACTGGCCGTCGATCACGACGTTCTCGCCGGCGGTGACGCCGGTCGTGATGACGGCCAGGCCGTCCTGGACGCCGGCGAGCTCGATCACCCGCCGCTCGGCCGTGCCGTCGGCCTTCACCACGAAGCAGAAGTAGCCGCTGGCGGCCTGCATGGCGGCGCGCTGCGGCACGGTCACCGTGCCCGAGCGCATCGACAGCACCAGGCGCACATTGACGAACTGTCCCGGCCACAGGTGCTCGTCGTCGTTGCCGAAGGTGGCCTTGAGGCGAAGCGTGCCGGTCGTGATGTCGATCTGGTTGTCGATCACCGACAGCGTGCCGCGCGCCAGCTCGGTATCGTTGCTGCCGTAGGCGACGACGATGAGCGCGCCCTGCGCCTGGTTGCGCCGGACGTCGTCGTTGACGTCCTGCGGTACGGTGAAATTGACGTAGATCGGCTTGATCTGGTTGATGCTGACCAGGCTGGTGGCCTGCGAAGCCTGCACGAGATTGCCGATATCGACCAGGCGGGTGCCGGTGCGGCCATCGAACGGGGCGCGGATATTGGCATAGGCGAGGTTGAGCCTTGCGGTATGCATGGCCGCCCCGTCGGCCGCGATCGAGCCCTTGAGCGCGTCGACCTTCGCCTGTTGCTGGTCGCGCAGCTGGATCGACTGGATGCCCTGGCTCGCCATCTGGATGTAGCGGTTGAGGTCGAGCTCGGCGCCGACGAGCTGCGCCTGGTTACGGGTCTGGGTCGCGGTGGCTTCGTCGAGGGCGGCCTGGAAGGGGCGCGGGTCGATCTGGAACAGCGGGTCGCCCGCCTTCACGTCCTGGCCTTCCTGAAAGGCCACCTTGACGATCTCGCCGTCGACGCGGGTCTTGATGACGGCCGTGTTGAGCGCCTGAACCGTGCCGATGCCGCGCACGTAGAGCGGAACATCCTTTTGTTCGGCAACCGCCGTGGTTACCGGGATGGCGGCCGGTCCGCTGATCGCCGCCTGGGCCGCCCTGTCGCGGCCGGAATGCTGGAGGAAGAGGTAGGCGGCGCCGGCTACACAGGCGAGCGCGCCAAACGCGCCCAGCCGGGCAACGATCTCCTTTTTCATTCCGCTCGAACTCCATCGGCGGACAGAGACCTGACCGCCCGTACGCTCCCCGTTGCCAGTCTAGCCGATTTCGGGCGGCCCGGGTGGTATCAAAAGTGTCAGTGCCACTGTCAGGATATCCATATTGCCGGTTGCGGGCCTATTCGGCGGCGGCCGCGCGGGGCAGGCGCCGGCTACGCAGGCGGCGCGACAGCCGGTCGAGATAGAGATAGACGACGGGCGTCGTGTAGAGTGTCAGCCATTGGGAGACCAGCAGGCCGCCCACGATGGCGATGCCCAACGGCTGGCGGAGCTCCGAGCCCGCGCCCTGGCCGATGGCG
>DATHNU010001268.1:0-5127 GCA_035485695.1 Reyranella sp.
GGCGCGCGCCGCCTCGAAGCGCTCGCGCGGCTTGGAAAGATCGATGTCGTTGGCCGACTGGGCGAAAAACTTCAGCAGCCCCTCGGTCACCACCTCGGCGGTGTACTCGCCCGCCATCGGCAGCACGTCCTTGCCGTAGAGCTTGGTGTCGATGTCGCGTTTGCGCAGGATGGCGTGGATCGCCTGCTCGATATAGTCAGGCGCGCCCTCTTCGACGATCAGCACCGCGCGCTTGCCCTTGCAGAAATCGGCGATCTGGTCGGGCACCAGCGGGTGTGTGACGTTCAGCACCAGGGTCGGGATCTTGCCGTCGACTTCCAGCCGATCGAGGCCGCGCACCAGCACATTGGTGATGCCGCCCTGCACGATGATGCCGAGGTCGGTGCGCTCGCCCGGCAGAAACTCGTTCAACCCCTGCTCGACGATGAAACGCTGGGCGGCAGGCTGGCGAACCTCGACCTTGATCTTCTCGTGCGCGTAGGTCGACGGCGGATGCGAGATGCGGTCGTAATTATGCGCGGCGGGATTGGCGAGACGGTGATTGCGCGAGATCGCCGGCGGCTGGTTGTCCTTGGCCAGAAATTCACCGGTGACGTGGCAGGCGCGGATGCGCAGCTCCATCATCACCGGCGTGTTGGTCGCTTCCGAGAGCTCGAACGCCTTCTCGGTGCAGTGCACGATGGTCGGCAGGGACGGCCGGGGGTCCATCAGCCACACCGAGGATTTCAGCGCATAGGCATGTGCGCGTTCCTGGATCACCGAGGCGCCCTCGCCATAATCCTCGCCGACCACGATCAGCGCGCCGCCGATCACGCCCGGCGAAGCGAGGTTGCTGAGCGCATCGGCCGCCACGTTGGTGCCGACGATGGACTTCCAGGTGACGCAGCCGCGGATCGGATAGTTGATCGAGGCACCCAGCAGCGCCGCCGCCGAGGCCTCGTTGGTGCAGGTCTCCAAGTGGACGCCCAGCTCGTCCAAAAGGTCCTGCGATTCGACCAGAACGTCGACCAGATGCGAGACCGGCGCGCCCTGGTAACCGCCGACATAGGCCACGCCCGACTGCAGGATGGCCTTGGTGACCGCGAGGATGCCCTCGCCGCGGAAAATCTCGCCTGCGCCCAGCCTCAGCGAGCGCACCTCCTCGCTGAAGGAACGCTCGGGGTTCGTCCGTTGGGCGACGGGAATCTGCGGTTGGTCCAGCATGGGGCGATTATAGGGGCTAACGGCGTCTCCGACGATCCCGTTTGACGTCCCGAACGCCTGCGCTGCGCGCCTTGGCGATCAGCTCGCGGAACGGCACCAGGATCTTTTCCCGCAGCGCCAGATCGTTCTCGAACACCGACAAAGCGAGCGCCACGGCCTCCAGGGTCGAGACCGCGTCGGGGCGGGCCTCCTTGCGCAGCGTGCCATAGAGCGAGGGCCCGTCCGGGACCACGACGAAGCGCCGGAGCCTGGTCAGCCAGGCATTGCGCCACCACAGCGCCTTGGCCTGCGCCCAGTTGCCGTCCAGGACCACGATACCCCGCAGGCCGCGCCGCGCGCTGTCCTGATCGGCCAGCGGTTCGCCCTTTTGGCCGAGCGCGACCAGCGGACCCCTCGCAGCGGCATGCGCCGAGCCGAGGTAAAGCACGCCCCAATCCTTCGCCTCACCGGGCTCGCCCAGCGCATGGCCCAGATTGCGCCACGACAAGCCGACCGAAAGCTTGGCGTGGGCCAGCGTTTGGCGCAGCAGGCCAGCCGTGCCCAGCACGTGATCCTGCTCCTGCGGATGCTGCAGGATCAGGACAGCGACCTTGTTGTCGACCGTGGGTTCGCTCGCCGGTTCGGGCATGCGCGGACTTATAGGCGCATTGGCGATAGGATGTCGCCATGACCGTCGCCATCCTCGTCGTGCCGAGCGTGACCAAGCTGCCACCCGAAGCAAACGGCGCCGTCATCGTCGGCGGCTCCCATGCGGCCGCGTATGCCGCCCACGTTGTCGCCAAGGCCGGCGCGCGCGCCGCCATCCATCACGATGCCGGCATCGGCTTCGAGGAAGCGGGCGTCGCCGGTCTCGCTTTGGCGCAGGAACTCGGCATGGCGATGGCCGCGGTCGATTCGGCCAGCGCCCGCATCGGCGAGGCCGAGGATATGATGCGCCGCGGCATCGTGAGCCGCGCCAATGCGCTCGCCGCCGCCTGCGGCGTCGCGCCCGGCCAGAGCTGCGCCGAAGCCGCAGAGCGGCTGAGGGCAGCGCCGTGGCCGCACCGCGCGCCGCCTGTCAGGGCCGAGGGGCGCTCGGTATTCGAGGCCAAGGCCGGCCAACGCCGGATCGTCTGCATCGATTCGGCGACACTGATCACGGACGAGGATCGCGACCAGGTCGCGGCCACCGGCAGTCATGGAGCCGAAGCGTCGGGTCAGGTTGTCGCGCCCGTACAGCCTGCCCTGGTGCTCTACAACGACGCAGGCTTCGGCGCCGATCGGGCGGGCGTGGCCGGCCTGCTCATTCTCGAAAAGGCCGGCGTAGCCGGCGCCACGGTGGCGGCGCTATCGGCAAAGATCGGCGATGGCCGTTCGACCCTCACACGGGGTGTGCTTTCTGCCGTAAACGAAGCCGCATACCGGCTCGGCGGCCGTGTGGGCGGCTCGGCCCTTGCGTTGGCGCGTCTCGTGGCCGAAAAAGCCGGGTGAGCAACGCCGGGGAGAAAACCAGGGTATGGCCGTCGTCAACGTGAAGTCGGAGATCGCCGGCAACGTCTGGAAGATCCAGACCAAGCCCGGCGACAGGATAGAGGCCGAGGGCGAGATCATGATCCTCGAATCGATGAAGATGGAAATCCCCGTGCTCTCGCCCAAGGCGGGCGTCATCAAGGAGATCAAGGTCAGCGAAGGCGAAGCCATCGACGAAGGTCAGCTGGTCGCCATTCTTGATGCGTAGCAGCACGATCGCCGTCGAACTGGTCCGCTTGTGGGCGCCCGACAATCTGCGTCGGGTGGCGCCCGGGGTCGCGCTGTGCGCGGTCATCGCAGCCGTGGCCTTCATCGCCGACATGCGCAACATGTTGAAGTTCGGCGCCGTTTGGGTGCCGCCGCTCATCCTCACCCTGGTCATCGGCATGGCGCTGCAGCCCCTGTCGGCCAGGCCGGCCTTGAAACCCGGACTCGAATTTGCCGGCCGCACGCTGCTGCGGGTCGGCGTCGCCCTCTATGGCGCGCGCCTGACCCTGGGCCAACTCGTCGATGGCGGCGCACTGCCGGTACTGATCGCCTTCGCCGCTGTCGCCTGCACTATCACCTTCGGTGCCTGGACCGCCCAGCTGTTCGGTCTGTCGCGCGATTTCGGCCTTTTGACAGGCTGTGCCACCGGCGTGTGCGGCGCGGCCGCGGCCATGGCCGCTTCGGCCGTACTTCCCAAGCATGAGAATTCCGACCGTGATCTCGCTTTCACGGTGATGGGCGTGAACTTCATCGCCACGGTGGTGATGGTCATCTACCCCGCCCTGCACGATGTCCTAGGCTTCTCACTGTTCGAGATGGGCGTGTTCCTGGGCGGCGCCATCCACGACGTGGCCCAGGTCGCAGGCGCCGGCCAGACGATGGGGCCGCAGGTGCTGGCCGACGCCCTCATCACCAAGCTGCTGCGCGTAGCCTTCCTGCTGCCGGCCATCGCCGGCATCGCCTGGTGGGTGGCAAAAGGCGGTGAGGCGGCGGGCGATGCGCGACCGGCGCCGCCGGTGTTCCTGTTCGGCTTCCTGGCCTTGGCGGCGCTCAATTCGATGGGCGTCGTACCGCCCGACGTGAAGGGTGCGGTCGCCCAGGTTTCCTCGTTCCTGATCATCACCGCCATCGCGGCGCTGGGCATGAAGACCTCGCTGCTGGCGCTGGCGCGCATCGGCATCGCCCCGGTGATGCTGCTGGTCACTCAAACTGTCTTCGTCGGCCTCCTGGTGGTCGGCCTGATCTACGGGTTGCGGGTCTTCGGGATCTAGGCGCGACACGGCCGGCACTGTGGCGCTTCGGTGGCCGGCAGCGGAGCAGCCGAGGCCTCGCGCGGGTTATCGACGTCTCACACTCGACACAATCGCCGCCAAAATAGACGCTGCGGTGAGGCTCTGAAAGCTCGATGGGCTTCGTGGACATCCCGCCCTAGTACCCAAGCCCCGCACCCGACACCGCCTGACTGGAGCAGGTCCTGTGACCGATCGCTATTATGAGGATTTCAAGGTCGGCGACCGCTTCGTGAGCGGCGGCATGACCATGACCGAGGCCGGCATCATCGAGTTCGCCCGGCAATGGGATCCGCAGCCGTTCCACACCGATGTCGAGTTCGCCACCAAGTGGACGTTCGGCGGTCTTATCGCGTCGGGCCTGCACACCATGGCGGTCACCCTGAAGCTGTGGCTCGAGATGGGGGTGTTCCGCGCCGCCAGTCTCGGCTCGCCGGGCATCGGCGAAGTCCAGTTCCCGCGGCCGGTGCGCCCGGGCGACACGCTGCGCGTGGTGACCGACATCGTCGAACTCAGGCTGTCGGCCTCCAAGCCCGACCGCGGCCTCGCCCGCATCCGCCAGGTCACGATCAACCAGCGTGGCGAGCAGGTGATGGAGCAGGAAACCACGGTATTCCTGAAGCGCCGCCCCGTGCTGGTCGCCAACCGCAGCGCACGGTCTTAGTGCTGGGGGCGCGCCACTCCAGTGGCGCGTCTTGTGTGGGCTGCGAGAAGATCGCGCCACTGGAGTGGCGCGCCCCCAGCAACATCACCGCCAGGCGAAGACCGGTTGCTCGAAATGGTCGACGCGGGTGTCGCGTCCGGCCAGCGCCACTTCGCGGAACTGATAGAGTACCGCCGCCGTCGGCGCGTTGACGTTGGCGACCGGCAGCGGCAGGCGGATGATCGGGCGGTCCGATTCCTCGATGGCGATGATCTCGGGCGAGCCTTTGCGGAACAGCTCGCCGCAGGCGATGCGATAGGCGGCCGCGACCTCGGCGGGATTGGGCGTCACCGTCACGCCAGGCGACCACACCACCACCGGCGCGATCAGGTAGCCCGAGCGCGTCGGATAGTCGTCGAGCGTGCCCAGGATGTCGTCGGTCGAGGCCAGCACGCCCAGCTCCTCGTGCAACTCGCGCAGCGCCGTCTGCTCGAT
>DATHNU010001269.1:0-4288 GCA_035485695.1 Reyranella sp.
TGCCCGGACAAGATCAACACGGCGCAGTGGCTCGACGTGCAGCGCGCCGCGCACGGCCTTGGCCTGCGCACGACCTCGACCATCATGTACGGCCATGTCGAGACCTCGCTCGCCTGGGCGCGCCATCTGCTGGCGCTACGCGACCTGCAGGTCGAGACGGGCGGCTTCACCGAGTTCGTGCCCCTGCCGTTCGTCCACATGGAAGCGCCGATGTACCGCCAGGGCCGCGCGCGTCGCGGCCCGACCTTCCGCGAGGCGGTGATCATGCATTCGGTCGCACGCCTGGCGCTGCATCCGGCGATCCCCAACATCCAGACCTCGTGGGTGAAGATGGGTCCGGCCGGCGCCGCGATCTGCCTCGATTCAGGCGCCAACGATCTCGGCGGCACGCTGATGAACGAAAGCATCTCGCGCGCCGCCGGCACGCAGCACGGCCAGGAATTCCCACCCAATGCCATGGAAGCCCTGATCCGCTCGATCGGCCGCGAACCGCAGCAGCGTGACACGCTCTACCGGCCCGTCCCGGAAGATCGCCGCGCGGCCTCCTTCGTCGCCGAGGAACTCGCGCCGATCGTCCTCACCCCACCGCGCAAGCGCGTCGCCGCTTAGTCTTTGCTGGGAGCGCGCCACTGCACGCGGAGTAACCTCCGCGCTAAGTGGCGCTCATGGCCTGTGTGATCCACGAAGATGCGCCACTGGAGTGGCGCGCTCCCAGCCATGAGTGGGCCTGGAGGCCCACGGTCCGCATGACTGCGCTAGCCTATCTTTTGGTCGGCCAGCAGTTTCGGAATCCCGGCCTCCTCAAGAAACGCGCGCGTGCGCGTGCCGGCCGACTGCGGCAGGCGCAGGAAGGCCGCCAGGTCGACCGGATGGTCGATGTCCATGGCGATGCCCGGCTGGCGGATCACCGTCGGTTCGATGCCGCAGCGCCGCGCCGCGTCGAGATGGGGGAAATAGCTGTTGTCGCCGAGCCGCAGCGGCACCGACTCGGGTGGCGAGCAGATGACGGCGTTGGAACCGAGATCGTCGTGCGCCGGCGAGATGGTGAAGGAGGGCGCGGCGAGATGGGCCGCCACCACCCGGTCGATCTCCGCCGACGTGGCGGCAGGGATGTCGGCCGGCACCGTCATCATGCCGCCGCGGCCTTCGCGGGCGAGCAGTTTCAGGCCCGCGGTCACGCTGCCGGTATGACCGTCGCGCGCGCCGTCGCTCACCACGCGCGCGCCGAGGCGGGACGCAACCGCCGCGGCCTCGGGGGCCAGCGTCACGACCAGGATGCCGGCGAGGCTTTTGGCGCCGGCGACGGCCTCCAGCACCTCGCCCATCATCACCTCGATCAGCGCGCGACGCTGGGCGGGCGAGAGCAGGGGGGCGAGGCGCTGCTTCGCGCCGTCCAGCTCCTTGATGGGCACGACGGCCCAGATGTCGGCGGAAGGGCTCACGTGAGTGAATCGGCAAAGCCCAGGACGGTGCGCGCCAGCCGCTCGCGATCCTCGAGCGTCGTCATCAAGGTGGGGGCGACGTGCAGCTTGGCGCGAACCCCCTCGGCATCGGCGCTGTCGACGACGTAGCCTGTAAGCAGATCGCCGTAGCGGGCAGCCGCCGATGCAGCGCTCACGGGCAGGCCGAGCTCCTGCATCATCTTGGCGGTCGGCCCCTTGACCGCCCGGCCGCCGACGATGGGCGAGACCGCGACCACGGGGGCGCCGCAGCCAGCAAGGGCGGCGCGCATGCCGGGCACGGCCAGGATGGGCTCGATGCTGATAAAGGGATTGGAGGGGCAGATCACCACGGCGCGCACCTTGCCACTCCCGAGTGTCGAGATGATGTCGGGCTGCGCGCGCGCCTTGTCGACCCCATCGAACGCCAGCTCGCGCACGATCGGCCGGCATTGCTGGCGCACGAAGTAATCCTGGAAATCGATCCAGCCCTCGTCCGAACGGACGCGCGTGCGCACGCGATCGTCGGTCATCGGCAACACGCGGATTGAAATCCCCAGTCGACGGCAGATGTCGGCCGTGATCTGCGACAGCGTCTCGCCGTCCCTGAGACGCCGCGTGCGCTCGACATGCAGGGCAAGATCGCGATCGCCGAGGCGGAACCAATCGGCGCCGCCCAAGGTGCCGATCGTGGCCATGAACGACCAGGTCTCGTCGCGGCGACCCCAGCCCTGTTCGGTATTGTCGAGGCCGGCCAGCACGTAGGTGAGCGTGTCGATGTCAGGCGAGATGCTGAGGCCGAGATGCTCGAAATCGTCGCCGGTGTTGGCCACGACCAGCAGCTCGTTCGCCGGCAGCACGCGGCTCAGGCCAAGCGCCAGCTTGGCGCCGCCGACACCGCCCGACAGCGCCACGACAAGGCCGCCAGTCATCTTTGAGTCACAAACAACCTCATCCTGAGGAGCCGCGCGTAGCGCGGCGTCTCCAAGGATGGGCAGCAACAATGGTGTATCCCATCCCAGCGCGGGGGTTACCCCGCGCGATCGAGACGGCCCTGCGGGCCTCCTCAGGATGAGGTTGGGAGCGCATCATCGAAACATGTCTTCGCTGGCCGGCCGGACGAGGTTGGCGGCCGGGTTGGCCGGCTTGTTCCAGGTGAGGCCCCGCAGCAGCACCACGGGCTGCGCCTCGTCGCCCTGGCCCATCACCAACGAGGCAGCGGCGGCAATCTCGTCGGCAAAGCCCGAGATGCTGACTTGTAGGATTCTGCCGAACAGGTCGGGATTGCCGCGCAGGTCGAGCAGCGCCGGCAGGCCGGCCGCGCCGATGGCGACGCCCGCCGTGCCGCGCCGCCACGCCCGCCCGAAGCTGTCGGTGATGATCACCGCGATCGGCGCACCATGCTCCGTAGATAGGCGCGCGCGCAGCGTCTCGGCGCTGCCGTCGGGATCGACCGGCAGCAGCAGGGCCCGTTCGACGCCATCGGTTGGCGCGACATTGGACTGGTCGATGCCGGCATTGGCCATGACGAAGCCCAGCCGATGCTCGACGATCAGCACGTTGGGCCGGGAGCGCACGACACGCACCGATTCAGACAGGATCAGCTCGACCAGGCGAGGGTCCTTCTCGATCTCGGCGGCGAGCGCGATGGCACGCGCCGACGGCTTCACCTTGGCCAGCTCAACGCTCCGCCCCTCAGCCTTGGACACGATCTTCTGCGCCAGCACGAGGACGTCGTTGGCGCGCAGTTTCAGGCCGCCGCGCGCCAATCCCTCGGTAATGAGGACCGCCAGGTCGTCACCCGGCTTGACCATGGGAATGCCGGGAATTGCCAGAAGCTCGACGGCGCCGGTTCGGCTCATCCGAAACGCTTGCGCAGGCGCGGCAGCACCTGCTCGCCGTACAATTTCAGGAAGCGCATCTGGTCCGGCCCCGGCGCATGGAACACCAGGTGGTGGAAGCCCAGGTCGACATAGGCGCCGATCTTCTCGACATGCTCGTCGGGATCGCTCGACACGATCCAGCGACTGGCCGCGCGATCGAGCGGCAGCGCATCGGCCAGGCGCTGCATCTCGACCGGATCCTCGACCGAGGTCTTCTCCTCCGGCGTCAGCGCGAGCGCCGCCCAGTGGCGCGTGTCTTCCTTGGCGCGCGCGGCGTCGGTGTCGAAGGAGACCTTGACCTCGAGCATGTGATCGTAGGGCTGCTTCTTCGGCTCGGTGGCGGCGGCGATTCCCTCGGCGACCGTGGGCAGCAGCGTCTCGGTGTAGAGCTCCCACTTCTTGCCGCTGGTGCAGATGAAGCCGTCGCCCGTCCGCCCGGCATAGCGCGCGACCAGGGCGCCGGCGGCCGCGACATAGATCGGCACTTCGATCTCGGGGCGATCGTAGATCGTGGCTTTCTCGGTGCGATAGTACTCGCCCTCGAAGCTGATGCGCTCGCCGCGCCACAGCGTGCGGATCAGGGTCACCGCCTCGCGCAGGCGGGCAAAGCGCTCCTTGAACTCGGGCCAGGGCGCGCCGGTCGAGGGTACCTCGTTCAGCGATTCGCCGGTGCCGATGCCCAGGATCACGCGGCCCGGGAACATCGCGCCCAGCGTGCCGAAGGCCTGCGCCACGATCGACGGATGGTAGCGGAAGGTGGGCGTCAGCACGCTGGTGCCCATGACAAGCCGGGAGGTGCGGGCGCCCAGCGCCCCCAGCCAGGCCAGCGAGTAGGGGGCATGGCCGTCGACATGCTTCCAGGGCTGGAAGTGGTCGCTGACGAAGGCCGAATCGAAGCCGACCGCCTCCGCCTGGACCGCGAAGTCCAGGAGCTTTGTGGGCGCGAATTGTTCGGCCGACGCCTTG
>DATHNU010001270.1:0-2777 GCA_035485695.1 Reyranella sp.
GCGTTCCGTCATCGCCGGCTGGAAACCTTCGCGATAGAGGTCGGTCGAAACGACCTCGTGGCCGTTCTGCTTGAGCGTCTCGACGATGGTGCGGAACAGCGCGTGGTAGTAGCTTTCAACGAGCGGATGGCAATGAACGACTTGGATCAGCATGCTGGAACATAACGCAGCCGTCGTCGCAACCGTTCCGGACAGCAGGTGCAAGGCAACACACCATGACGATCGCCGCCGAGGTGGAAACATCCACGAGACGGACGCGCAACTGCTGCTGCTGATGCAAATCGATTTCGTGGGGGCCGGCGTCGACGAGAACGCCGCTGGACGGCCGAAGCGGCCCTTCTTGGCGATGCGGGCGGCGAGCTGAAATATCGTCAGAAATGTGACGAAGTCGCCGCTCTTGGCGACGAAGGTTTCACGCCGCTGATCGGCGGCTGCGCCGGAAATTGTGACTTGCCCGGCCCGGTTCAGGGTGGCGGGAATGGCCGACAGCAGCCGGTGTTCGCCTCCAGTGTCGAGGACGGTCGCACCGAACTCCAGCCAAAGGATACCGATGTCGCCCGACTTCGCTTCCCCGCTATCGCGTGACGAGAGCCAGCAGGCCGGCCAGGCGGCAGGATTGCTGTCGGTCGGCCATGCCGTGCCGCCGCACCGCATGCTGCAGTCCGACGCTGCGGCGGCGGCACGACGGATCTTCGCCCATCGCTATGCCGCCTTCGAGCGCATGGCGCCGGTGTTCGCGACCGCGGGCATCCGCACGCGCCATACCGTGAAGCCGATCGACTGGTACCTGACCGATCTCGGCTGGCCGGAGCGCAATGCCGCCTACCTCGAGGGCGCGCAGGCCCTCTTCATCGATGCGGCGAGCCGCGCGCTCGCCAATGCCGGCTGCGAGGGCCGCGACGTCGACACCATCGTCACCGTGTCCTCGACCGGCATCGCCACGCCCAGCCTCGAGGCGCGGGTGGCGGGCCGCATGGGTTTTCGATCCGACGTCGAGCGAGTGCCGGTGTTCGGCCTGGGCTGTGCCGGTGGCGTGTCCGGCCTCGCCATCGCCAGCCGACTGGCGCGCGCCCGGCCGGGCTCGACGGTGCTTCTGGTGGCCATCGAGATCTGCACCGCCGCCTTCCGCATGGACCAGCTTTCCGCCGCCAACATGGTGGCGACCGCCTTGTTCGGCGACGGCGCGGCGGCCTGCGTCGTGCAGAGCGGCGCGAGCGGCCTGGCGCGCATCGAGGGCGCGGGCGAGCACACGTGGCCGGACAGTCTCGACATCATGGGCTGGAAGGTCGATCCGAGCGGGCTCGGCGTCATCTTCGACCGCTCCATCCCGCCGTTCGCCGAAGAGCATGTCGGACCGGCGGTCGACGGCATCCTGACGCGCATCGGCGTCGCGCGCAGTTCCGTCGATCGCTTCGCCTGCCATCCCGGCGGCGCCAAGGTGATCACGGCATTGGAGACCACGCTCCGTCTCGATCAGGGCACGCTCGATCACGAACGCGCCGTGCTCGAGGAGTACGGCAACATGTCGGCGCCGACCGTGCTGTTCGTACTCGAGCGACTGGTCAAGCAGGGCCTGCCGCGCCGCACGGTGCTGACCGCGCTGGGGCCGGGCTTCACCTGCAGCTGCCTGTCATTGGCAAAGGCTGCATGACACTGGCGGCGCTGATCCTTGGCCTGGTGACGCTGCAGCGTCTCGGCGAGCTCGTTCTGGCCAGGCGCAACACCGACCGGCTGCGCGCCCAGGGCGCCCACGAGGCGGCGGCGGGGCAGTATCCGCTGATCGTCGGCCTGCATACCGCATGGCTGGCCGGGCTTTGGTATTTCGTCCTTTCCGGCTCCGCCGATCCGGTGAGCTGGGCCTGGCTCGGCGTGTTCGTGGTCCTGCAGGCGCTGCGCGTCTGGGTGATCGCCACGCTCGGGCCGCGCTGGACGACCCGCATCATCGTGCTGCCCGGCGCGCCGCTGGTGGCGGCGGGACCCTATCGCTTCGTGTCGCATCCCAACTACTGCGTCGTTGCTGCCGAGATCCTGGTGCTGCCGCTGGTCTTCGGTCTGGTCGGCTATGGCATCGTCTTCTCGATCCTCAACGCGGCCGTCCTGTGGATTCGCATCCGGGCGGAAGCGGCAGCGCTCGGGCGATGACCGCGTTGGCCCGCGCGTGACGCCACTGTCATCGAGACCGCCGCGACCTCCGTTCGAGAGGCGACGCGCTGATCATTTCTGGGGTACATGTAGGACCGTCAGCCCGCCTACCCTTGGGGATATCCTTGGCAAGCAAGCGTTTGGACAGGCGCCTCGCGGCCGTCTTGGCGGCCGATGTCGCAGGCTACGGCCGCCTGGTGAGCACCGACGAGGAAGGCACGATCGGGCAATTGAAGGCTCATCGCGCCCTTCTGTTCGATCCCAAGCTCGTCGAGCATAACGGACGTCTGGTCAAGACGACGGGTGACGGGCTGCTGGCCGAGTTCGCCAGCGTCGTCGATGCCGTCCGCTGCGCGGTGGAGGTGCAGCGTGGGATGGTCGCTCGCAATGCCGAGGTCCCCGAGGACAAGCGCATCGAATTCCGCATCGGCGTGCATGTCGGCGACATCATCATCGAGGACGACGACATCTTTGGCGACGGCGTGAACGTGGCCGCCCGCCTCGAGGGTCTGGCCGAACCGGGCGGTATCTGCGTGTCGGCCCGCGTGCAGGAGGATGCCGAAGGCCGGCTCGATGTCGGCTTCATCGACGACGGCGAGCAGCAGCTCAAGAACATCGCCCGGCCGGTCCGCGTC
>DATHNU010001271.1:0-4708 GCA_035485695.1 Reyranella sp.
CCGTCTCACCACGGCGCTCTACTTCACGCCGTCGGGCCGCTCGATCCAGAAGGAAGGCATCAAGCCCGACATCGAGGTCGAGCCCGCCAAGATCGAGAACCTGCAGGCGCGCGCCGGCTTCCGCGAGGAGAACCTGCGCCGCTCGATCACCAACCCGAACGACAAGCCGGCCGATGCCAAGCCCGCCGACAAGCCGGCCGACGCCAAGCCGGAAGCCGCCAAGCCGGGCGACGCCAAGCCCGAGGCCGCCAAGCCCGGCGACAAGAAGGACGACAAGGCGGCGGCGAGCCAGGCCACCCCGTCGGGTGATCCGGACGAGCCGCCGAAGGACGCCGTGGCCGACTACCAGCTGCTGCGCGCGGCCGATCTGATCCGCGGCATCTCGCTCTACAGCAGCCGCGGCAACTGAGCGGCCTCTCGTGGAATGACGTCGTGGCCGGAACGGGACAGCGGCACGGCGGCCTGATCGCCGCCTACCTGCTCGTTCTCGGCCTGATCGCAGCCAGCGCAGCGTTCGTCTTCGGCGTCGAAGGCGAGACGCCGCGCATCGCCGACCGGGCAGCGGCGGCAGTGCCCGCCGCGCCCGTCACGACCGGTTCGCTGGCGCTGCCGCCCAAGACCGTGACGCCCCAGCCCGCGCCCGCACCGCCCGAGCCCGCCCCAACCGAGCCCCCGCCCCTCAAGCCGGCACTCTTCCGCGGCTTTGCGCCAGCCGACCTCAGCGGAATGATCGAGGTCACCGAAGAAGGAAAGCGGCTGCCGCGCATCGCGCCGTCGGGCTGGATGCCGTGGATCGCCTATGCAAGGCGCTTCGATCCCGCTGGTCCACCCGCCCGTGTCGGCGTGCTGATGATCAATCTCGGCGCCAGCGAGGCGCTGATGAAGCGCGCCATCGACGAATTGCCGGGCGAGGTGAGCCTGGCCTTCCTGGCCGCCACGCCCGACCTGCCACGCTGGCTGCGCGAGGCGCGCCAGCACGGCCACGAGGTCTATCTCATGCTGCCCGCCGAGGATCCGAACGGCCCGGCAGAGCGCGGTCTCCGGCCGATCCAGGCATCGACTGAGCCGCCGGAGAACCTGCGCCGGCTGCGCGCCGCGATGGCCCGCGGCGAGGGCTATGTCGGCTTCGTGATCGCCTCGGCCGGCCCGGTCTCGCAGTCAGAGTCGGCCGCGCGGCCGCTCCTGAAGGAGATCGCCGACCGCGGCCTCGCCCTGATCGAGATCAACCCGACGCCGGCCACGGCCGCCGTCCATCGGCTGACCGAGGAACTGGGCACGGGCTACGCACGCACCGCCGACGTGCTCGACTACAAGCTGGCCGATGGCGGCGTCGCGGGAAATCTCGACCGTCTGGTCGCCTGGGCCGGCGAGAGCGCGCCCGAGCAGCCGCCGCGCCACGGCTTCGGCGTGATGCAGCCAAGCGACGAGACGATCGACGCTCTCCTCGCCTGGTTCAGGCGCCGTCCCGAACGGCCGGCCGCCTCGTTCGTGCCGATCGTCGGCCACTTCGAATGCCGCGACGCCTGCATGGCGAGGATGCGCGCCCAGCCGGCGCAGCTCCGCCCATGACGTCCCGGCCCATTATCGCCGGCCGTCCCGAATTCTACCGCCGCAATGTCGGCCTGATGCTGATCGCCGCCGACCGGCGGATTTTCGTCGGACGGCGCGCCAAGCAGCCCGACGCCTGGCAGATGCCGCAAGGCGGCATTGACGACGGCGAGAGCACGGTCGAAGCCGTCAGTCGCGAGCTGTGGGAGGAGGTCGGCACGACCAAGGCGCTGCTGCTGCGCGAGAGCGCCAAATGGATCACCTACGAGGTGCCGGAAGCGCTGCGCCCCGCCCACTGGAAGGGACGCTGGGTCGGCCAGGCACAGAAATGGTTTGCGCTGGCCTTCACCGGCCGCGACTCCGACATCGACATCGCTGCCCATGACCAGGAATTCGACGCCTGGCAGTGGCAGGCCGCGCGCGACATGCTCGATCACATCGTGCCCTTCAAACGCCCGGTCTACGAAGCGGTGCTGAAGGAATTCGACGATCTCGTAGCGTGAGTCATCGCCGGGAGCGCTAAACGGCGCATCTTTGTGGATCACACGGCCGGTGAGCGCCA
Organism: Reyranella sp.; assembly: GCA_035485695.1. GTDB lineage: Bacteria > Pseudomonadota > Alphaproteobacteria > Reyranellales > Reyranellaceae > Reyranella. The sequence continues at coordinate 2,111 of DATHNU010001271.1, forward strand.
CTGGAGTGGCGCGCTCCCAACGAAGAGCCTACGCCCCCTGCTCGGCAAGCTTGGCGGCGTTGCGGCTCAGGAACCACAGGCCGATGCGGGTCAGCAGGCTGTTCAGCCAGCCCTGCGGCTGCAGGCCGATCGCCTTCAGCACCATGGCCATGGCGCGCTGTACGTGGGTTTGCCGATAGAGCGGATAGGCGCGTCGTGCGTAGGCCTGCATGCTGCGCTTGCGATCGTAGACCGCGTCGGTGGGCTCGTTGGCGGCGAAGTAGGCATAGGCCAGCTCGTCGTCCTCGCTCTCGGCAAGGCGGCCCCAGCCGATGCGCAAGCGGCTCCAGCGGCTCAGGTGATCGCGCTTCAGGCAGTTCCGTAGGTGGGCGTAGAAGAGCTTGTAGTGGCGAAACTCGTCGGCGGCGATCTTGGCGCAGACCTGCTTCAGCACAGGCTCCAGGGCCGCGTCCTTGAGCGCGCTGTAGTAGGAGCTGGTGCCGGTCTCGACGATGCAGCGCGCCATCATCTCGCCAGCCTGGCTGCCGCGCACCGAGCCGGTGGCTTCGATGGGCACCTTGTAGCCCGCACGGAAGCGGGCGAACGCTCTGTCGAAATCCCAGCCCGGGTCGGCAAGCTGCGCCCAGCGCCCCAACGCCATGCCGTGCTGGATCTCTTCGACGACCCAGCCGTTCACCGCTTCGATGAAAGCGGCATCGTCGGCGAAGACGCGGCCGAGATAGACGCCGTAGTCTTCGGCGTTCCGCTCCACCAGGGCCGCGGCCTTGATGTTGCGCAGGATTTCCGGATCGACTTTCGACGCGTCGAACCGATCCCATGCGATCGTTTCGAGTGTCCAGTTACCCATGGTCGAGAACCCTCGGCGCCTTGTCGCTCAAGCGTAATAAAGCGGGCCTCGGGCCGGCTTTCAATGGCCTGCCCGTGCACATCTCGAAAGAAAGTTTCGCGTAGGGACTGAAATCAGCGACTGGCGTAGTAGGCCTGGGCACGCCGGAGGTCTTTGGCCACCGCCAAGTCCTTCTGAGCGGCGGCCTTTTCCGCGTCGGTGGCAGCATCGACCAGCTCGCGCTCGGCCGCCCGCTCGCGCTCGGCGAGCTGCTCGACCGTCACCTCTTCGAACGGCATGACCTCGTCGGCCAGCACGGTGCAGCGCTCCGGCGTCACCTCGGCGAAGCCGCCGACCACCAGGAAGCGCCGCTCGACCTTGTTGTCCTGCAGCACTTCCAGCACGCCCGGCCGGACGGTCGAGATCAGCGGCGCATGGCCATGCAGGACACCGAAGTCGCCTTCGCTGCCCGGCACCACGACCATGTCGGCCTCGGTCGCGAGAACCTCTCGCTCCGGCATGACCAGCTGAAAGGAGACCTTGGCCATCTTCTTAGGCCGCCTCGGCGGCGAGCTTCTTGGCCTTGGCGACGGCCTCGTCGATCGTGCCGACCATGTAGAAGGCGGCTTCCGGCAAGTCGTCGTATTCGCCGGCGACGATGGCCTTGAAGGCCTTGATCGTGTCCTCGAGCTTCACGAACACGCCCGGCGTGCCGGTGAAGACTTCGGCCACGTGGAACGGTTGGCTGAGGAATTTCTGCATCTTGCGGGCGCGCGAGACGACCAGCTTGTCCTCTTCCGAAAGCTCGTCCATGCCCAGGATGGCGATGATGTCCTGCAGCGACTTGTACTGCTGCAGCACGCGCTGGACGGACAGCGCCACGGCATAGTGCTCCTCGCCGACGACCCGCGGGTCGAGCATGCGCGAGGTCGAGTCGAGCGGATCGACGGCCGGGAAGATCGCCATCTCGGCGATCGAGCGGCTGAGCACCGTGGTCGCATCCAGGTGGGCGAACGAGGTGGCGGGTGCCGGATCGGTCAAGTCGTCGGCCGGCACGTAGATCGCCTGCACCGAGGTGATCGAGCCCTTCTTGGTCGAGGTGATGCGCTCTTGCAGAGCCCCCATGTCGGTCGACAGCGTCGGCTGATAGCCCACCGCCGACGGGATGCGGCCGAGCAGCGCCGACACTTCCGAACCCGCCTGGGTGAAGCGGAAGATGTTGTCGACGAAGAACAGCACGTCCTGGCCTTCGGCGTCGCGGAAATACTCGGCGACGGTCAGGCCGCTGAGGCCGACGCGGGCGCGCGCCCCCGGCGGCTCGTTCATCTGGCCGTACACCAGCGCCACCTTCGAGCCCGGGCCGTCGAGCTTGATGACACCCGATTCGATCATCTCGTGATAGAGGTCGTTGCCCTCGCGGGTGCGCTCGCCGACGCCGGCGAACACCGACACGCCGCCGTGCGCCTTTGCGATATTGTTGATCAGCTCCATGATGGTCACGGTCTTGCCGACTCCGGCGCCGCCGAACAGGCCGATCTTGCCGCCCTTGGCGTAGGGCGCGAGCAGGTCGATGACCTTGATGCCCGTCACCAGGATTTCCGCTTCCGTCGACTGCTCGACGAACGTCGGCGCGCTGCGATGGATCGGCAGCGTCGACTTGTGGCCGACCGCACCGCGCTCGTCCACCGGCTCACCGATGACGTTCAGGATACGGCCGAGGGTCTCGGGACCGACCGGCATCTGGATGGGCGAACCTGTATCGACAGCCTTCT
>DATHNU010001272.1:0-3497 GCA_035485695.1 Reyranella sp.
CTGCCCATCGTCGTGCAGATCCCGGTGTTCTTCGCGCTCTACAAGGTGCTCTACACCACGATCGAGATGCGCCATCAGCCGTTCTTCGGCTGGATCAGGGATCTGAGCGCGCCCGATCCGCTCACCATCCTGACCGGCTTCGGCCTGTTCCATTGGGACATCCCGCCGTTCCTGCACTTCTTCAACATCGGCCTGTGGCCCATCGTCATGGGCGTCACGATGTACCTGCAGCAGAAGCTGAACCCGGCGCCGACCGATCCCGTGCAGGCGCGCGTGTTCCAGTTCCTGCCGATCCTGTTCACCTTCATGCTGGGTTCGTTCGCGGCCGGCCTGGTGATCTACTGGGCGTGGAGCAACACGCTGTCGATCGCCCAGCAGTACACGATCATGCGTCGCCACGGCACGCTGCGTGGCGCCAAGCCCAAGCAGGCGGTCGCCGTGCTGCCGGCCCCGGCTCCCGCCGACGGTGGGGGTGGAGGTGGAGCTAAGAAGGGCGGCAAGGGCTCGTCCAAGAAGGGTTGATGGACGACCAGGAAACGCGAGGACGCACGCCGGCCGAGATCGAGGCGGCGCGCAAGCTCTTCGCGGGGACTTGCGAATTCATCGCGGGCGCCGCGTCGTTCGAATCGTTGCCAGCCATCGCGCTGCCCGAGGTCGCCTTCGCCGGCCGCTCCAATGTCGGCAAGTCGAGCCTGGTCAATGCCCTCACCGGCCGGCGCACGCTGGCGCGCGTGTCGGCCAGTCCCGGCGCCACGCGCCAGATCAATTTTTTCGACCTCGCCGGCCGCTTCACCCTGGTCGACCTGCCGGGCTACGGCTTCGCCCGGGTCTCCAAGTCGACGAAGGAGATCTGGCAGGACCTGGCGTCGGCCTACCTGCGCGGCCGCCCGACGCTGAAGCGCGTTTGCCTGCTGATCGACTCGCGGCACGGCGTGAAGGACTCCGACCACGAGACCATGAAGAACCTCGACAAGGCCGCCGTCTCTTACCAGATCGTGCTGACCAAGACCGACCGGCTCAGGACCGCCGACGTGCCGCGCGCCATCGCCGCCGCGGGAGCCGCCATCCGCAAGCATGGCGCCGCGCATCCCGAAGTGCTGCCGACCAGCAGCGAGACCGGCTTCGGCATTGCGGAACTGAGAGCGGAAATCGCCGGAGTCGCTTCCTAAGGGGCGGATCAGATGACCGCCGATCGGCTCTACGGGATCGAGTCTACCGCGAATGCGCCTTGTCGCCCCGTCAAGCCGTGACGCTTCGTGAACCCATGGCGCTGCTCACCGACCTGCTGCTCGCCGGGATAGCCGGCTGGTTCGCGTGGAGCCTGCATCGGACCTTGCCCGTGAGCGCCCACGCCGCGCGCTGGTGGTCGCGCGCCCTCGGCTTCGCCGCGCTCTCCGGTCTGGTCGGAGGGCTCTATCATGCCTTCGCGCCGAATTTTCCGTCGCCCGTGGTATCGGCGTGGTGGCGCGCGACGCTTCTGATCGTTTGCGTCGTGAGTCTGGCGATGGATTGCAGCCTGCTCCATACCGCCCTTCCCGCCGGTCGGCAGCGGCCCTGGCTCGCGGCCGTGATCTTGAAGTTCGCCATATTCGCGCTGGCCGCGATCGTGCTTATGGATTTTGCCGTCGTGATCGTCGACTACGGCCTGAGCCTGATCGCCTGGGCGTTCGCCGCGGCCCTGCTCCGTCGTCCCTGGAGCGGCTGGATGCTCGCCGGTATCGGATCGTCGATCGTGGCAGCGGTTATCCAGCAAATGCGCTGGGATATTTCTTCGTCGTTCGACCACGACGATCTTTACCATGTCATTCAGGGCTTGGGCTTTTATGGCTTCTATCGCGCGGCTCGTCGCCTCTCGCCGCCGGCATGAAGCGTTCGCTGTGGCATCGGGCCCAGCCGGCCGGACTCTTCGCAACGACGCCGCGTCGTGGAACCTTCGCCCTGCTCGCCGCCGGCTATTGTGGCTTCGTCGCCTGCAAGACCGCGTCGAGCACGGTGTTGTCGGCGATGTTCTGCGATCCCTGGCCGTCGAAATCGTAGACGCCGGCATTGACCGCCACGACCACGCCGAGGCTCGGCACCACCGAAATGGCTTGGCCGCCCCAGCCGTAGCCGGAGACGATGTCGACCTCCTTGCCGTTCACCTGCTCCCGGTCGAGCCACCACAGAAAGCCGTACGTGGTCTTCGGCCGCACGATCTGCGGCGCCGTCATGATCGAGATCCAGGCTTCGGGCAGGATGCGTTGCCCGTGCCAGCGCCCGCGGTCGAGCACGAGCTGACCGATCTTGGCGAGGTCGCGCAGACGCAGGCGCAGGCCCCACGAAGCGCCCGGGTCGCCATTCGCCATGGTGCCCCACTCCCAATCGTCGATGCCCAGCGGGTCGAACAGCGCTTCCTTGGCGAACTGGTCCAATGCCTTGCCGGCGGCTTTCTTGACGACGGCGCCAGCAACCTCGGCGCTGCCATTGTTGTAGTGCCAGACGAGACCAGGTCCGGCGACCATCGGCTGCTCGAGCACGAAGCGTGACGGATCCGCGGCGGCTTCCATCTGTCGCGACATGGCGAGATACGGCTTCTGCGGCCAGCGCAGCCCGCTGGTCATCGTCAGGAGGTCGCGCACCCGAATGCGATTTTTCTCGACGGTGCGCAGATCGGCGTATTCGGGGAGGAGCGACAGCAGCGATGTGTCGATGCTCTTCAACAGGCCGCGGTCGAGCGCTGCGCCCACCAGCAGGGCCACGACGCTCTTGCTGATCGATTGCAGGTCATGCTTGGTCCGCGCATCGTGGCTGGCCGTCGCCAGCGGTTCTTTCCAGTGCTTCTGCGGCCAGCGCTGGTCCTCGCCCGGCAAGTACGCCTCATAGACGATGGCGCCGTGCCGGGCGATCACCACGCCGTGTGCATCAGCCTCCTTGAGCTCAGCCAGGCGTGGACCGATGGCGCAGATCAGCGCCGGATCGAGGGCCTGTTCCTGCGGCGCGGCGACCGTCCACCCGTCCTCGAGCTTGGCCACATTGCCACAGTCGGGAGCGCTCCACGCGACGGCCGGGCCCAGCACGAGACCCAGCGCAAGTAATCCACTCCGTTGCATGGCATTCCTATAGCGGAGGATTTCCAAAGCCATCAAGGGGCGGACTTAGGCCGCGTCGTGGAAGATGATGCCGAGCGTGAAGCGCTGGCCGTGACGCAGGCTCGAGACTCCGTGGCGCATCGCCGTGCGGTGAAAGCCACGGCTTCCCTTCACCGGCCGCTCGTTGACGGCGAAGATCACCGCATCGCCCTGGCCGAGCGGCACGACCTCGCCGCGCGACTGCATGCGCGGGCGCTGCTCGACCAGCATGAACTCGCCGCCGCTGAAATCGTGCTTGGGATCGCTCAACAGCACGGTCACCTGCAGCGGGAACACCAGCTCGCCATAGAGATCGCGGTGCAGGCAGTTGTAGTCGCCCGGTCCGTAACGCAGCAGCAGCGGCGTCGGCCGCTTCTGGCCGCCAGCATG
>DATHNU010001273.1:0-6110 GCA_035485695.1 Reyranella sp.
GCCAGGCTCTACGAGGCGGCCGACGCGCTGGGCGCCTCGAAGATCCGCGTCTTCTTCACCGTCACCCTGCCCGGCGCCAAGTACGGCTTGATCAGCGCCGCTTTAGTCGTGTTCACCCTGGTGATCACCGATTTCGGCATCGCCAAGGTGATCGGCGGCAACTTCAACGTGCTGGCGACCGACGTCTACAAGCAGGTGATCGGCCAGCAGAACTTCTCGATGGGCGCCGTGGTCGGCATGGTGCTGCTGGCCCCTGCGGCGCTGGCCTTCGTCGTCGACCGCTTCGTGCAGAGGAAGCAGGTGGCGCTGCTGACGGCGCGCGCCGTGCCGCTGATCCCCAAGCCCAAGCTCGGCCGCGACGTCTTCTTCACCGCCTTCTGCATGGTGGTCTCCTTCGCCATCCTGGGCATCCTCGGCATGGCGGCCTGGGGTTCGCTGATCAAGTACTGGCCGTACAATCTCAGCCTGACCTTGGCCAACTACCAGTTCGCCAATTTCGACGCCAACGGCTGGGACTCCTACTTCAACTCGCTGCGCATGGCCGCGGGGGCCGCGATCTTCGGTACATTGGTGATGTTCGTCGGCGCCTGGCTCAACGAGAAAACCAAGGGCTTCGGCGTAGTGCGCGGCATCGTGCAGCTGCTGGCCTTCCTGCCCATGGCGGTGCCCGGCATCGTGCTCGGCCTGGGCTATATCTTTTTCTTCAACGCGCCCAACAACCCGCTCAACTTCCTCTACGCCACCATGGCGATCCTGGTGATCAACACCGTGGCGCACTACTACACGGTGGGGCATCTCACGGCGACGACGGCGCTGAAGCAGATCGATCCCGAGTTCGAATCGGTCTCGGCCTCGCTGAAAGTGCCGGTGTGGCGCACCTTCGCGCGGGTCACCGCGCCGATCTGCCTGCCTGCCATCCTCGACATCGCCATCTACCTGTTCGTCAACGCCATGACGACCGTGTCGTCGGTGATCTTCCTCTACGCGCCCGACACCAAGCTCGCCTCGGTGGCGGCGGTGAACATCGAGGAGGCCGGCACCACGGCGGCGGCAGCGGCGCTCTGCATCGTGATCGTCATCACCTCGGCCACGGTCAAGGCAATGCACATCCTGGCCGACCGCTTTTTGCTGGGGCGCCTGCAGGCCTGGCGCCGGCGCTGACGGGCATCAACCAGCAGTTGAAAGAGTCTCAGAATTAGGATACAAGCCATTTTGGGGTTTCGCAGCCGGCAGTGGAGGTGAGCCATGACAGTCACCCGCATGAATCTCTGGGGGCTCGGCGACGACTGGAACCCCACGATGTTGTGGTATGCGCGGGCGGTTCGCGATCTGCTGAAGCGGCCGATCACCGATGCCACGAGCTGGACCTACCTTGCCGCCATGCACGGCTTCGACCGGCAGCTTTGGCAGGGCTACGGATACATCAAGTCGACGACGACCCTGCCGCCCACCGCGGCCCGCCGGCGGGATTGGGACCAGTGCCAGCACCAGAGCGGGTATTTTCTGCCCTGGCATCGCGGCTATCTCGCCGCCTTCGAGGCGATCGTGCGCGCTTCCATCGTCAAGCAGGGCGGCCCCGCCACCTGGGCGCTGCCCTACTGGGACTACAACGAGGCCGCCAACCCCAAGGCCCGCACCCTGCCGCTGGCGCTCACCGCGGCGCAGATGCCGGACGGCACGGACAATCCGCTAGCGACGCCCTTCCGCTACGGCGACGCCGGCGACGGCAACGTCGACATCGATCCCAGCCAGATCCGCCTCGGCGCGTTGACCGAAAAGGACTTCATCGGCGTGGCGTCCGGCGGTTCGCCCGGCTTCGGCGGCGTCGCTACAGGTTTCAGCCATGCCGGCGGCACCAACGGCATGCTCGAGAGCGAGCCGCACAACAACGTGCACGTCGAAGTCGGCGGCCAACAGGCGGCCCCGCCACAGAATGTCGGCCTGATGTCGATGCCTGTGACGGCGGCCCTCGACCCTGTCTTCTGGCTGCACCACGCGAACATCGACCGGTTGTGGGAGGTCTGGCTGAAGCGCGACCCTCGCCACGCCAATCCGACGAATCCGGCGTGGCTGAACGGACCGACCGGGCCGGGCGTTCGCAAGTTCGTGATGCCGGATGTCGCCGGCAATCCGGTGTTCTACACGCCGCGTGACATGCTGAATACGCAGGCGCAGAATTTGGATTATGTCTATGAGGACACGTCCGACCCGTTGGGCGGGGCGCAGCCTCTTGCTCAGCGCGCGATTACCCTCGGTCTGCCGGCCGCAGCGGTGCCGGCAGCGGGTGGCGGCGTGACCCGGCCGGCCGAACTGCTGGGCGCCAACACCGCCGCGGTGCAGCTGGGCGCGGCGCCGGTCGATACGCGCGTGCAGCTCGACCGGCCGACCACGGCGCGGGTGGTCCAGAGCCTGCAGTCGATGGCGGCGCCGGGCGGCGCCGCGCAGGAAGCCGATCGTGTCTATCTCAACCTCGAGAACATCCGCAGCGAAAGCGGCAGCGGCTCGTACGCCGTCTACGTTGCGCTGCCCGAAGGCGCCAATCCGGCCGAGCATCCGGAAAATCTGGCGGGCACCCTGTCGCTGTTCGGCGTCAGGCGCGCGACCCTTGCCGACGGACCGCAGGCCGGCAATGGCCTGACCACGGTGTTCGACATCACCGGCATCGTCGACCGCCTGCACATGCGGCAGGCGCTGGATGTCGAGCATCTGCCGGTGCGCTTCGTCCCGACTTCGAACGCCGGGCCGCAGCAAGCCGTCACCGTCGGACGGGTCAGCATCTATCGCCAGCCTCAGTAGCATGCCGGTCGCCATCGTCCTGGCGGTGATGCGCCAAGGCGCCGGACTGCCGCTGCTGCTGGCAAGTCTCACCGGCTGGTTCATCCTGGCCGCTGTCGACCAGCGCATTCCCCTGACGGAAATCTGCGCGGCATCGATCGGGCTCAAGCGGCTCTGGTACCCGATCGGCGGGGCCGCCGACTCCGCCCTCGTCCTGCTGGTGCTGGCGTCGTTCGCCATGGTGCTGGCCATGATGGCGCCCCTGCTGGCGGCGGCCATGACGCATCTCTGGACCAGGAGCCTGGCGCGTCGCCGGCTGCGCGCAATAGCACTTTTCTCGCTGGCCTATGCGGCGGTCTGGACGGCGGCGATGACGCTGCTCGTCGTCGCTTCAGCTTGGTTGGCGGCGCTTGGCATCGGTTGGGTCGCAGTTCTTGCTCTGGCGGTACTCTGGCAATCGACGCCGGCCCGACAAGGCAGCCTCAACCGCTGCCATCGCCTGCCGAGACTCGCCGTCTTCGGCTGGTCGGCCGATCGCGATTGCCTGGCCTACGGCTTCTCGTCCGGCCTGTGGTGCGTCGGCGCCTGTTGGGCGCTGATGCTGGTGCCAATGTTCATCGAAAACGGCCACTTTGTCGCGATGCTGGCCGTCATGGCTTTTCTTCTGGCCGAGCGGCAGCTGCCCGGCCGTGCGGTGCGCTGGCGGATGCCGTTCGCTATATAGTCGGCGTGACCTTCGTCACTGCGAGGACCGTCGATGAGCCAACTCCGCATTCCGGCCGTGTACATGCGCGGCGGCACCAGCAAGGGCGTCTTCTTTCTTGCCGAGGACCTGCCGTCTGACCCAGAGGCGCGCGACCGCATCCTGATGCGCGTGATCGGCAGCCCTGATCGCTACGGCAAGCACACCGACGGCATGGGTGGTGCCACCTCGAGCACCAGCAAGGTCGTCATCCTGGCGAAATCCGCCCGCCCGGATTGCGACGTCGACTACCTGTTCGGCCAGGTCGCCATCGACCAGCCGCTGGTCGACTGGTCGGGCAACTGCGGCAACCTCAGCGCCGCGGTCGGGCCGTTCGCGATCAGCATGGGCCTGGTTGGCGCGCCGCCTGACGGCACGGCCACCGTTCGCATCTGGCAGGCCAACATCAAAAAGAAGATCGTGAGCCACGTGCCGATGACCGGCGGCGAGGTACAGGAGCTGGGCGACTTCCAGCTCGACGGCGTGGCCTTTCCGGCAGCCGAGGTGGAGCTCGAGTTCCTCGATCCCGCCGATGACGAGGGCGGGGCGGGGGCCCACGGGGGCGGCGGCGCCACCTTTCCCACCGGCAATCATATCGACGTGCTCGACGTTCCCGGCGTCGGGAAGATCGAGGCCACGCTGATCAATGCCGGCAATCCCACGATCTTCGTCGATGCCGCCGGGCTCGGCCTCAAGGGCACCGAGCTGCAGGGCGACATCAACGGCGACAAGGCGCTGCTGGCCCGCGTCGAAGCCGTGCGCGCGCGCGGTACGGTCGCGATGGGCGGCGCGGCGACGCCGGAGGAGGCGACGGCCAAGCGGCCGCACACACCCAAGCTTGCCTTTGTCGGCAAGCCGGCCGGCTACACCGCCTCCGACGGCCGCGCGGTCGAGGCGGGCTCGATCGACCTTCTGGCGCGCATCTTCTCGATGGGCGTGCTTCACCACGCCATGACCGGCACCGGTGCGGTGGCGATCGCGGCCGCCGCGGCTATTCCGGGCACCGTCGTGCATCGCCTGGCGCCGGTCGGCGCCGACGGCCGCGTGCGCTTCGGCCATCCCTCCGGCACGCTGAAGGTGGGCGCCGAGGTGCAGAAGGAAGGCAATCACTGGAAGGTCCGGAAGGTCCTGATGAGCCGCTCGGCGCGCCGCCTGATGGAAGGCTGGGTCCGCGTCCCCGCCGCCTGACGGTAAGGTGTCCAGGGAGAAATCGGTGCTGAAAATTCTGGGACGGGCGAACTCCTTCAACGTCCGCAAGGTGCTGTGGATTTGCGATGAGTTGAACATCCCCTTCGAGCGTGAGGATTGGGGCCGCGGTTACATGCCCACCTCGACCGCGGAATTCCTCCGCATCAATCCGATCGGCCTCATCCCGGCCGTCATCGACGACGGCGTGGTGTTGCGCGAGTCAAATTCGATCGTGCGCTACCTGGCGACCAAGCATGGGCCGGACGAGATCTATCCCAAGGACCCGGTGCAACGCGCCCATGTCGAGCAATGGATGGACTGGGCGAACTACGAGACCTCGATCTCGCTGCGCGGCGCGTTCCTGGGCGGCATGCTGCACGAGCCGCCATGGAACAATCCGTGGTTCATCGAGCAGGGCCGGGATCAGATCACCAGGGAGGTGGGCCAGCTCGACGACCATCTCGACCGCGGCGGGCCCTACATGTGCGGCGATGCCTTCACCGTCGCCGATATTCCCGTCGGCCTCGTGGTCAATCGCTGGTTCAGCCTCGACTTCGAACGCCCGCACGACAGCGCCGTCGCCGCCTACTACGACAAGCTCGCCGAACGGCCGGCCTATCGCCGTCACGTGCGCAACGGCCTGCCCTGATCTCCGGTCATCTCTTCCGGATCGTGGGCGTCCCGCCCGCTCAAGATCGTGAGCGGGCGGGACGCCCGCGGTCCCATAAGCTAAGTTGCCAACAAAGGGCAGGGGAGGCCTCATGATCCGCGTGCACGTCGCTGTCGCGTTTGTCCTGGTGCTCATCGCCGCGCCGGCGGTGGCCGCCGACTATCCCGCGCCCAAACAGGGCGACTGGATCGCGCGCGACTTCAAGTTCCACACCGGCGAGGTCATGCCGGAGCTGCGCCTTCACTACACGACGATCGGCGATCCCTCCGGCCAGCCGGTGCTGGTCCTGCACGGCACCACGGGCTCGGGCGCCGGCATGCTGACCCCCGCCTTCGCCGGCGAACTCTTCGGACCCGGCCAGCCGCTCGACGCCGCCAGGTACTACATCATCCTGCCGGACGGCATCGGCCACGGAAAATCGTCGAAACCCTCCGACGGCCTGCGCGCGAAGTTCCCCCGCTACGACTACGCCGACATGGTCGACGCGCAGTACCGCCTGCTCAAGGAGGGTCTGGGCGTCTCCCACCTGCGCCTGGTGATCGGCAATTCGATGGGTGGCATGCACACCTGGCTGTGGGGCGAGAAATATCCCGACTTCATGGACGCTCTCGCGCCAATGGCCGCCCAGCCGACCGCGATGTCGAGCCGCAACTGGATGATGCGGCGCCTGATCATCGACGCGATCCGCAACGATCCGGACTGGAAGGACGGCAACTACACGACCCAGCCACGCGC